>SXWI01000043.1 GCA_005791465.1 Bacteroidota bacterium
TCCCTCACTTGAGATGCAGAAAATACTTTCACTAGTTAAAGTTCTGAATAAAAAAGTACAGAAAAACTATTCCTCGTCACGTTGCTGTTTTCCTCCATAGGGACCAAATAAAGAATAGGACTTACTGGCAGCTGTATATATCTGACGGTTGAACTTATTTCCCAGAATAATAACGGTAACCTGTTCATCGGTAAGCCTTGCAAAAGCTGCATTATTTCCATGCCAACGCCCAAAATGATAGATGATCTTTTTTTGATTGGGCAATAACTTTAATCGGAACCCTAAACCGTAATTATTTTGTCCAGGACGCTCAAAACTATAGGGTGTAAACGCAAGCTCTAATAGCGAATCGCTAACCAATTGTTTTGTATATAAGGCCTGATCCCATTTTAGTAAATCGCGTGGAGTGCTATAAATATTTTTATCGCCATAAGTTAAATCGAGATGGTCTAGCGGCCATGGTTGCGAAGAATTTACAAAAGAGGGTGTAGACTTTACTGCATCTGCCGGTTCAAAAACAAATGTATTCTTCATGCCTAAAAAGGTAAAAATAGAACGGCGAAGAAATTCAGGATAAGAGTATCCTGAAGTTTTCTCAATCAACGTGGCTAACAGTAAATAATTTGTATTACAGTATTCAAAACGTGAATCGGGGCGTGCATGCGGTGCTGGTTTGTGTTGGATCATCCAATCGATGATATCCTTGTTTGTGTAGGCTAATTTCCCCTGCTTATCTGCCTCCATAAAATAAGTATAGTTAGGCAAACCGCTGCGGTGTGTCAGTAACTGTTTGATAGTAACTCCGGGATATGGCCATTTTTCAAAAAATAGATCAAGGGTGTCGTCTAAAGAGATTTTCTGTTGCTGTACCAATTGGAGAATCGAAATGGCTGTGAAAGTTTTACTTGTCGATGCGATATGTAAGGGGCTATCCTCTTGCAGCGGTTGTATTTTTTTAGGGTAGTCCGTAAAACCAGCGTAATGCTCAAAAAGCACATGACCGCCTTTTGCGACTAAAATTCCACCACTGAATATACCCTCATAGCGTAATAGTGATTCTTTGAAATAAGAAGCAACCCGATTACTCAACTGTTGTTTTTCAACCGGATTGATATTGAGTAGAGGAGGGGCAATGTAGGGTAGTGGATGCGCTACCGAGTTCTCCCTCCAAATACAGGAACTGAGCAAGCTGAGTGAAATAATCAGCACGATGCTTACACTGCCAAAAAAAGGGTTGTTTTTCAAACGGTTCAAAGGTAGGGACTCCTATTTTTTGTAGGTATATTTGTTTTATGCAGAAGGAATCTTTAACCAGCTATCCTAAAGAAAAAATTAAAATTTTATTTCTGGAGAACATTAGCGAAGCTGCTGTTCGAAATTTTAAGCAACAGGGATATGTGCAGACCGAACGTGTTAGTAAAGCCTTATCAGAACAACAATTAATCGAAGCGATACGAGATGTTCACATATTAGGAATTCGTTCTAAAACTCGTATTACAAAATCTGTACTTGACGCAGCGCAAAAACTACAAGCCATTGGTTGCTTTTGTATTGGAGTCAATCAGGTTGATTTAGCTGCTGCTACCAGCCGCGGCGTAGCTGTTTTCAATGCACCGTATTCAAATACCAGATCTGTGGCTGAGTTGGTGATTGGCGCATCAATTATGCTGATCAGAAGAATTCCAGAAAAAAACAAAGCAGCTCATGCCGGATTATGGTATAAGGATGCAAAAAACAGTTATGAACTAAGGGGGAAAACCTTAGGTATTATTGGATATGGAAATATTGGAAGTCAAGTAAGTGTCCTTGCTGAATCGCTAGGGATGCGTGTCATATATTATGATATTGAAAAAAAGCTACCGCTCGGCAATGCTATTGAAAAAAGAACTCTTCGGGATCTGGTAGGCCAGGCTGATATAGTCACCTTACATATACCTGCTACTCGACAAACAGAGCAATTAATAAATAAACAGCTCCTCAAGAGCTTTAAAAAAGGCGCCATTCTCATCAATTTTGCCCGGGGCGAAGTGGTTGACTTGATTGCTGTTGAAAAGGCTTTAAGAGATGAACAATTGGGAGGAGCTGCCATTGATGTTTTTCCGGAAGAGCCTGAAAAGAATGGCGACTACTTTAAAACTCCGCTCCAGGAATTACCTAATGTGTTGCTAACACCTCATATCGGCGGTAGCACCGAGGAGGCGCAACAGAATATTGGTGAGGATGTCAGCAACAAGCTTTTCAATTACCTGGAAAAAGGAATCAGCTTTGGATCCCATACTGTTCCTGCATTAGCATTACCGCCTCAGGAAGGCGCCCATAGAGTTTTACATATTCATCGAAATACCCCGGGTGTTTTATCTGCAATCAATACCGCCCTTTCAAGTAATAATATAAATATTGTTGGCCAATACCTGAAAACCAATGATTTAATTGGATATGTTGTTTTAGATATAGAGAGTAAGCTTTCCTCAAAGGCTCAATCCTTATTACGAAAAGTGCCTGGCACCATCAAGTCCAGACTCCTTTACTGATTCAATTTATTCCTATAATTTATATTATGTTAAATAGGTAATTTAAAAGAAAACCACCCTTTTGTGGGTGGCTTTACTAGTATTAGTTCTTTATCGATTCGTATCGATCATTCCATTTCTTCTCCTCAGACTCCCATTTTGCTTTATCAGCTAGATTTTTTGCTTTGTTGGCCATTACCTTCTTGAGTCCATAGATTTCAGACAAGTAGCTGGTTACTTTTTTATACTGCTGCTTGTCCCTTGCTTCTAGTTCCCCCTTTGTTCCTCTGTCTGCAAAAATTGAGGCGGCAGCCAAATATGGTTCGCGAGCGCCATCCATGGTATCCCAATATTCTTTATCTAACGCATCTCTCTTGGCCACATCTTCTTTAGAAGCCATAGTTCCAGGCTTCGTGCGTGCTTTCATATCCTGCGCATGTTTATTTCTCTTTTCATCAACACGGCTGGCTTTATTGATGTAGTGATCTCCGATGTATAAAAGAGGTATTTCGTACTGAGGTTTAATCTTAGAGGAACGGGTGAATGCATCGACCATTTTCTTCTCGAGTTCATTGTAATTCTCTGGTAAGATTGCGCCCTCTTCATCTCTGGGATTTAGTGTGTCATAAATGATCTCTCCTAATACCTGATTGGCTTTGAAATTAGTAGGATCACTAGCTAAAACCTCGTCAATAGCTTTTAATTTTTCTGCAAATGTGTTGACCAAGCCTACAGCAAAATCAACTTTATCGAAATCAAAATAATCGCTTTTAGGAAATACTTCTTTACCCAGGTTTTTGTATTTCTCAAAACCTTCCATGTTCTTTTTCCCAAAATTGTAAGTAACCAAATAACGGTAAACACCCTCGTAGCCCTCTCCGCCTACTTTAGCATCTGCCAGTTTTGTATAATATGCAGCGGCTTCATCCGTATAACCTCCCGTTTCAGCTGTGATGGCTGCCAGAATAAGCACATTGGTGTCCAATGTTGAGGTTAATACTTTTTGCTTGATCAATAAATCGGAATATTGAATTGCTTTTTTTAGTTTTTCTAGCGCTTTATCGTAAGATTTATTATTGTAGTCGCTATAGCCAAATGTGTAATAATTTGAATACAGCATGATAATGCCGTTCTGATAAATGGGCTCGTTAATGAGGGATAGCGCTGGATCCAACTCACGATATTTTGTAAAAGCTGCATCGGCCTCCTCTACTAATTGAGCAGCCGCTGGTGTATCTTTTTTTCCATCCATCATAGATACGCTTGCATAAATTGCTGTTTTCAAAATAAAGGCTTCAGGCTTTGAAGTGTATTTGGCATTGGTAAACGCTTTATCCAAATCAGCTTTGGCTTTGTCAAGTTGATTTAACATCACCAAGGTTTTAACAGGATCATAATTCTGAGCCCATCCTGCGAACGAAATCGCAAAGGCAATAATAAGTAGCAAGCTTTTTTTCATATACGTTGGTTGATTATAAAATTACATTAATTGTTTGTTTCGGTATTCGTATCACCCGTTTCAGGATTCTCCGGAGCAATTTCATCACCTTCTACTTCTTTATCATCCAAGTTAGTGATTGCAGCAATTTCATCACCTTCATCCAGTTTGATTAATTTGACCCCTTGTGTAGCCCTGCCTTGTTCACTAATACCACTTACTGGCATCCGTATGGTCACACCACTCTTACAAGTAATCATTAGATCCTCTGATGGCGATACATCCAAAATGCCAACTA
Source organism: Bacteroidota bacterium (assembly GCA_005791465.1). Classification (GTDB taxonomy): domain Bacteria; phylum Bacteroidota; class Bacteroidia; order Chitinophagales; family Chitinophagaceae; genus JJ008. Next base: position 4,247 of record SXWI01000043.1, read on the forward strand.
CTCCTCCTGTCTTCTCTGTAACATTGATAGTTTTAACCCCTTTACCACCCCTGTTGGTAAATCGATATTCATCCATGGGGGTTCTTTTACCAAAACCTTTATCACTTACTACCAAAATGGTTCTTTCGTTTTGAAGGGTTGGGTTCACGCAAATCATTCCTACGACTTCATCTTTTTCATCCTCCACTTCGATACCCGCTACACCTATGGCACCTCTTCCAGTTGGTCTCACTTTTTCTTCAGAAAAACGGATAGCACGACCGCTTTTTACTGCCATCATAATTTCGCTTTGTCCGTCTGTCATGCGTGCTTGGATCAGCTCGTCTCCCTCTACAATAGTGATTGCATTAACTCCCGTTTGTCTGGGACGACTAAAATCTTCCAAGGCTGTTTTCTTAATTATGCCTTTTTTGGTACAGAGGATAATGTGATGCGCGTTGACAAAAGCTTCATCCTTCAAGTCTTTAACATCAAGAATTGCTCTTACTTTATCGTCTGGAGGTATTTGCATTAAATTTTGTATTGCTCTACCCTTCCCTGTCTTTTCGCCTTCTGGTATCTCATAAACATTCAACCAGTACACTCTACCCTTTTCTGTAAAGAATAGCATGGTATGATGGGTAGAAGCCACAAATAAATGCTCGATATAATCCTCGTCTCTTGTTCGTCCTCCAATAACACCACGCCCTCCTCTTCTCTGTGAACGGTACTCTTCCGCAGGTGTACGCTTGATGTAGCCCAAATGTGAAATTGTAATAACAACATCTTCCTCTTTAATCAGGTCTTTGATTTTCACCTCATCATCTAAATAGGTGATTTCAGTTTTGCGTGGATCGGCATACTTTTCTTTAATCTCTAGCAATTCCTGCTTAATTAATGCAAAACGTCTTGACTCATCGCTAAGCAATTCTTCAAGTGATTGAATCAATTTCATTAATTCTTCAAACTCCTCACGAATTTTATCACGCTCCATTCCAGTCAAACGCTGTAATCGCATTTCAAGAATTGCCTTGGCTTGTATTTCGTCAAGTCCCCAGCTCGCATTCACTAATTTATCCTTTGCGATCTCAGGTGTTGCTGCACTTCTAATCAGCGCAATTACTTCATCCAGGTGATCCAATGCGATCAGATACCCTTTTAGTAAATGGGCTCTTTTTTGCGCTTCGCCGAGTTCGTATTTGGCTCTGCGAATTACCACCTCATGTCTGAATTCTACAAACTCTTGGATCAGATCTTTCAGATTCAATGTTCTGGGTCTTCCTCTAACAATGGCTACATTGTTGATTCCGTAAGAGGTTTGTAGATCGGTATGCTTATAAAGTTGGTTGATGATTACATTAGCGATTGCATCTTTTCTAAGCTCAATAACAACGCGTGTTCCTTCTTTTTGATTGGATTCGTTATTGACATGGGTAATTCCTTCAATTACTTTTTCATTAACTAGTTCTCCAATTCGGTTGGTGAGTGCATCCCTATTGACCTGATAAGGAACTTCGGTGATAATTAATTGCTCCTTTCCTCCAGGTTTAGTTTCTACAGTTACTTTACCTCTTACTACAACGCGACCCCTTCCAAAATGCATCCCTGCTTTCACTCCTTCCATCCCGTAAATAACTCCTCCCGTAGGAAAATCAGGGGCTTTTACATATTGCATCAAATCATCAACTGTGCAATTCTTGTTTTCAATGTAAGCAACACAGCCATCGATGACCTCCCCCAAGTTGTGCGGCATCATATTGGTGGCCATACCAACTGCTATCCCACTTGATCCATTTATCAATAATTGTGGAATTCGAGTTGGTAAAACAGTGGGTTCTTCCTCGGAGTCATCAAAATTTAATTGAAAATCTACCGTCTCTTTTTCGATGTCATCGAGCATGTGCTCAGCTAATTTCTCAAGTTTTGCTTCTGTGTAACGCATCGCAGCTGGGCCATCACCATCCTGATTACCATAATTTCCCTGCCCATCTACCAAGGTATAACGCATGCTCCACTCTTGCGCCATTCGGACCATTGCATCGTAAACAGAAGAATCTCCGTGTGGGTGATATTTACCAAGCACCTCTCCTACTATACGAGCAGATTTTTTATAGGCTTTGTTATGGCTCAAACCCAATTCATTCATTGCATATAAAACTCGACGGTGTACCGGCTTTAATCCATCCCTTACATCAGGAAGTGCTCGCCCTACTATTACAGACATTGAATAGTCGATATAGGCAGTTTTCATCTGCTCTTCTATATTCACGGGGATAATCCGATTATGGTCGTTGGTCTCCTGAGGCTGCTGCAATTCTTCCATAGTATTTTTTACTGTTTTCGGCTCGTTTAAATCATCAAAAACAAGCTATGCAAAGCTACCTTTTTAAACCCTTATTTCCGAGTAAAAATGAGGTCTTTTACCCCTTATTTTATCCACTACTGTTAATTAAAAAAGGGGATATTTGAGCTATGAAAA
>SXWI01000044.1 GCA_005791465.1 Bacteroidota bacterium
AGCCTGTGTTTCGACACTTCTTGCTTTTGTAATCGAACCGCTAGCACTATCCCCTTCGGTAATAAAAATGGTAGTTTCCTGTTGTTTAGCCAAAAACTCCTCCTTACCACGAGAAGGGGGTTCTTCATTTAAATGGAATCGACAGTCCCTTAATTTTCGATTGTGAAGATTAGCTTTTTTAGCTCGTTCGTTGGCTAATTTTTTGATACCTGCTAACTCTTTACGCTCCCGTTCACTCTGTTCAATCCTTTTTTTCATCGCCTCCGCAATAGCAGGATGCTTGTGTAAAAAGTTATCTAACTCTTTCGCCAGAAAATCAGCTACAAACTGACGCATAGTTGGCCCTTCTATATCGACATTTATCGACCCGAGCTTTGTTTTAGTCTGGGATTCAAAAACTGGCTCTACCACACGGACAGAAACAGCGGCTACAATACCGGTCCGGATATCAGATGCGTCGTAATCCTTTTTATAGAAATCACGAATAGTTTTTACATACGCCTCTCGAAATGCCTGTTGATGGGTGCCTCCTTGGGTCGTGTGCTGACCATTTACAAAACTGTAGATATCCTCGCCATAATCGTTGGTATGAGAAATAGCTACCTCGATGTCCTCGGCAGTCAAATGAATAATTGGATAACGAATTTCGTCCTCATTCGTTTTACGTTGCAGTAAGTCCAATAACCCGTTTTTACTTAAAAAGGACTTGCCATTAAAATTAATTTTCAACCCGGCATTTAAGAATGCATAATTCCAAAGTTGATTCTCAATAAAATCATAAATAAACCGATAACCCTTGAATACGGATTCATCGGGGGTAAAACTTACCAAGGTTCCATTTGGCTGATCAGTTTTAGACTCTTTATATTCTTTGACTAACTCGCCTCTTGAAAAATCAGCTGTTTTTTCCTTGCCCTCACGAAAAGCCGAAACTTTAAAAGAAGCACTTAATGCATTTACAGCTTTTGTTCCTACCCCATTCAATCCAACTGCTTTTTGGAAAGCTTTGCTATCATATTTAGCGCCCGTATTTATCTTGCTGACTACATCAACTACTTTACCTAAAGGAATTCCGCGGCCATAATCACGAACAGTCACAACCTTGTCCTCAATAGATAAATCAACTGATTTACCATAACCCATCGTATACTCATCAATAGCATTGTCAATAACTTCTTTAATTAGCACATAGATGCCATCATCTGGCGAAGAACCATCTCCTAATTTGCCGATGTACATACCCGGACGTAACCGGATGTGTTGTTTCCAATCAAGGGACTGTATACTATCCTCTGTATACGCTACTTGTTTTTTTTCTTTTTCTGTTGCCATGGGTTAGTATGGGCAAATATAATGAATCAGGGGGCCCTATTTATTGGAAAAGCGGGATCAATTCAGCAACATGTATTTTTTTCTTATGCTCCGGATCAAAAAAGCGATAGGTGATGGTATAGTCCTTCCCAATCACATAAAGGGATGGGACTGGCAAAGCAGCAGGATTAGGATGATTAATCTTCATCAAGTCAATTGCTCCACTTCTATAGCGCGCTAATTGTTTATCAGATAGAAAATAATTTACATCGTAAAGCTCGGAAATTAAAAGTGCAGAATCCTGAACAAGCGAAAACCCTGCTTTAGTTTTCTCTAGTGTTTTTAATTGACTTTCTTTTGACTCCGGCGAAACAGCAACCACGGTTACCCCTTTTTCAGTAAAATAGGAAAGCGAATCTTGCAATCTGGTAAGTAATCGAGTACAATGCGGGCACCAATACCCACGGTAAAATAAAAGTAACACAGGCTTTTTTTTAGCAAGCTCGCGCAGATGCAATGGCCTTTCAAACTGATCAACTGTTTTGAAATCCGGAGCTTTTGAACCTAGAAACAAACCTTCCGGTTGTCCCTGTGCTACGCTATAAAAAGAATAGCAAGAAAAAAAGACAAAAAGGAGTCCTTTTTGAAGCATAAAAATGGCAAAATATTACTGCAAGTTCCTAAAATCAACAGTAACCAATTTACTTACGCCAGGCTCTTGCATCGTTACTCCATAAATAACATCCACTGTACTCATGGTTGTTTTATTGTGTGTAACAATAATAAACTGGGAGTTTTCACTGAACTGACGAATCATATTGGTAAACTTTCCAACATTGGCATCATCCAATGGTGCATCCACCTCATCAAGTATGCAAAAGGGAGCTGGTTTAATCAGGTAAATGGCAAATAATAGAGCTGTTGCAGTAAGCGTCCTTTCTCCACCGCTTAACTGTGTAAGCGAAGTAGGCCGTTTGCCTTTGGGCTTTGCCACTACATCAATTCCGCTTTCAGCTATATTGGAAGGATCCTCAAGTACAAGATCACAATGATCATCTTCCGTAAATAAGGTTTTGAAGACTTTCTGGAAATGGGCGCGAACCTGTTCAAACGTGTCAAGGAATCTTTGATTTGCAGTAAGCTCAACTTCCTCTATCGTTTTTAATAAACTATCCTTAGCCGTTACCAAATCAGTTTTTTGTTCCAGAATAAAATCATAGCGCTTTTTCATTTCTGTAAAAGCTTCAATGGCAGTAGGATTTACTTCGCCCAAATTTTCGAGCCGTTTCTTCATACGATCAACAGATGCTTGCAATTCCTCCAAAGGAGTTTCAGTAGCACGCGACTCGCCTAAAATAGACTCTAGGTCCAAACGAAACTCAACATTCATTCGCTCTTTCATTCCTGCTAATTGGAGCTTTAAATCGTTAAGCTTATCCTTAATGGCTGCCAATAAGTATTCAACCTGTTCTTTTTCTTTGATCTGTAATCGGATGGTACTTTCTTTCTCGGATAATTGGTTGCGATGATTATAGTACGATTGATCTGCAGTATTCAACAGCTTCTCTTGTTGATCTTTCTCTCGAAGCAAACCCGCTAAAGCATGCTCGATTGAAGTGAGGGCAAGCATCGATTCTTCTTTCAATTGCAAAGTCTCTTTTACTTGCGTAGTGCTATCAGCAATTTGAGCCAACAAATCGGTGAGCTGACTATTCTTAAATTCAAACTCCTGCTGTAATGAAGCAATTTTACTTTGCTGTCTCGAAACACCAAGATTGAATTCATTAAACTGTCTTGAAGCTTGTTGATAAGCCGATTCTCCAGCACGAAAAGCTTCCTCAGCTACTAGTAAGCGTTGTGAATTTTCCTGGAGCTGTGTAGTTAAATCAGTTAATTCACTTCGAACAGTTGCCACAGACTGCAACGTCTGATCTATTTGTTGCCGAATTTCATTTTGACGTTGTTGCCCTGTGAGTTGAGCTGCTGCAATATTCTCAAGCTTATTTTGAAGCGCAAAAACCTCATTGGTTAAGTGCAAGATCTCTCGCTCGGTTTGGCGTAGTACCGTTTCTCTTAAATCTTCATTAAAAGCAATTACTTCGTTGTGACGTACTTGGATGTCAGCACGTAGACTTTCTACTTTTTCTCCTTGTGTTTGGACAACCTGAAGCAGCTTCTCTAAATTTTTGACACGTCCGATTTTGTTACCTACAAAAACACCAACACTTCCCCCAGAAAGCGAAAACTTTCCTTTTACATACCGACCACTTTTCTCAATAATAATTTGCCCCTGACTGTTTTGTAATACATCTTGACTATCTGCGATAAAAACATTTCCTAACAAATGAGAAG
>SXWI01000045.1 GCA_005791465.1 Bacteroidota bacterium
ACAAACCAAACTGTTGTCTTTGGGATATCTGGATGTAAGGGTACTTGATAGCCTGCAAAGCTGGCGTTTGTAATAGCGCCGGTTTGATGATCAAATTTTAATTCTTCCAAAAGGGCCATTCCAACTCCTCCCACCACTCCGCCCAGCATTTGACTTCTTGCTGTGTTCTCACTAATAATTTTTCCTGCATCGGCTGTAGTTACTACTTCGGCTATTTTTACTTTGAATGTTTTTGGATTGACGAGTACTTTTACAAAGTGTGAGGAAAATGAGTTCGTAGCATGCTTTAGTTCCATGGCACTGGTACCTTGCGAATCTTGTGTAATTTCCAAAAATGGTTTATTAGCTAGTTTCAATAAATCAGCATTAGAAATGAATAACTCCTTATTGATGGTGGAGCTCACACCACCATTTTGAACCAATAGCGTGCTTGCTTCCATGTTTTTAAAAGCAGAGGCGTACTCAACTGCTAGTGTACACAATGATTTTTTTAGTGTCTCACAAGCCAGGTACACGGCCGTTCCAAGTGTAGAGGTGGTGGTGGATCCTCCTTGTGTGGGTCCGGGAGGTAGTTCAGAGTCTCCTAGCTTAAATGAAATTTTATTTAGTGGCATCACTAAATTTTCAGCAGCAATTTTAGTCATGGCTGTGGTGGTCCCTGGTCCCATGTCACTGACTGCACTTTGCAAGACTAAATTTCCATCTGCATTAAGTATAGCACGCACGGATGCTTGTGATCGGCCTGCACCAAATACTCCATTTGCCATACCATATCCAACTAGCCACCCATTTTCTTGTAAACTGCCCGGTTTTTGTGGACGATCACGCCAATTGATTAATTCTCGTCCTTTATCATAGCATTCTTTGAGATAGTTAGAAGACCAGGGCAATTTGGATTCTGGATTTTTTTCAGCAAAGTTTTTTATTCGAAGTTCAACGGGGTCCATGTTGAGCATGTAGGATAACTCGTCAATACTGCTTTCTAATGCAAAACAGCCGGTAGCTTCTCCGGGCCCTCGCATCCAAGTTGGTGTACTAACATCTAGCGGAAGAATTCTGTAGTTGGTTTCTACATAGTCACAGGCATATAGAAAGCGAGAGGCATTTACAATTCCCTCCCGAAATTCCTCATAGCGTGACGTATTACTTATTGCGTGGTGAACGATCCCAACAAATTTTCCTGATTGATCGGCACCAATTTTTAGCTGTTGCCAGGATTGTGGTCGATATCCTGTCAGATTGAACATCTGTGGCCTGGTGAGTACCACTTTCACCGGGCGATTAATTTTTTTAGCAGCGATACAAGCTGCAGGTACGTTATGCCAGTTTCGAAGTGCATTTCCAAAAGCGCCGCCAACGTAGTTGACAATCACACGAACATTTTTATCCGGTATGTTAAATAAACGGGCTAAAGCACCTTGTGTGGCTTTAGGTCCTTGTGTTTTATCATATACCGTCAGCTTATCATCCGATTCCCATACTGCAATAGTTGCTTGTGGCTCCATCGGGCTATGTACCTCAATGGGGATATTGAACTCTCCCTCTACTTTAACGGCTGCTTGCTCAAGATTAGTTGAGTTACCCCGGGTGTAAGTGCTAGGTGGTTTTGTTTTTGAAAGATCTTTTCTTATCAAGTTAAAATCTGTTTCAAAAGTTTCCTTTTGATAAGAGACTTTCAGAAGTAAACTAGCAGCATTTGCTTGCTCTACTGTTTCTGCTACAATTAAGGCAATAGGTTGTCCATAAAATCGAACTTGATTATCATGCAGCACTTTCATACCCCACCATTGTTTGGGATTTCGTGTTCCATCCGGTAATTGCGTAGCATAACCTGGTATGCTGGGGCAATTCTTGTAGGATATGATGTCAATGACACCCTCTGATTTTAAAGCCACAGATTCATCTATCGATTGTATAGTGCCCTTAGCAATGGTGCTACATACAAATACGCCATAGGCAAGGTTGGGTACACGATGTTCTGCAGCATAGGTGGCCTTACCCGTTACTTTATCTAAAGCATCTGCACGCGGGCCCTCATTGATTAGCGGTAAGTTCTTTTCCATTTAATTTTCCTTGAGTTAAACAGGTTTACCACTTGCTTTTACCTGGCTAATGGCATCCACAATATTTTGATAAGCACCACATCTACATATATTTCCTGCCATGTATCGTTGAATTTCTTCTCTGCTGCCTGCTCTGCCATCCCGAATGCAGGCAATACCTGACATGATTTGTCCAGGTGTGCAGTAGCCGCATTGCATGGCATCACATTTAATAAAAGCTTCTTGCATCGGATGCAAATCCTCTCCTTTAGCTACTCCCTCGATAGTGACAATGCTATTGCTCTTGTTATGGATGGCCAAGGTTTGACAACTATTCATTCTTTTTCCATTGATATGAATAATGCAGGCCCCACAATGACCCATTCCACATCCTTTTTTAGTACCAGTATATCCGAGCTGCTCTCGTAAAAAGTCAAGTAGCGTAATACGAATATCCGCTTCAGCAGCAATTTCTTTTCCGTTGATCAGTAATTTGATTCGCTCTTTTGGTGCAGGGCTCGGCGTGATTGAATCTATTGACACCGCATGAACTAGAGCGGAGGGTATCGCATAAAGTGCAGCTGTAAAACTCGCTTTACGCATAAAGTCCCTTCTTCCGTTGTTGTAACAATTTTTTTGCATGATGATGATTGAAATGAAATTAATTAAAAAACTGCTCTCTATTTTTCCAAACTTCTTAGCAGTATAGCACAGTCAAAAATGTTCAAATGGTGGACCAACAGTGGACTAAAATCCAA
>SXWI01000046.1 GCA_005791465.1 Bacteroidota bacterium
AAAATTTCTCAAGCGGAGTTGTCCCTTTGAGTAAACCATGCAAGAAAATTGCTCCGCACGTTGCTGGTTAATTTCCTGCTGACGAATCATTTCGCGGATGAGTCGATAGGCAGGATCCTCTTTATTGGAGACAACTACATCAGGCAGTATTAGTTCCTGTTTTTGTAAAACAAAATCAACTCGAACTACCTCAACTCCAACTGTTATAATTCTCTCCTGCTTAGCAAAACCAACATATTGACAGCTGACTTTATACTTACCAGGCAATAAGTTTAATTCATAGAAACCTTCCGCATTGGCTGAAACACCTGTTTTAGTTCCTTGCACTGAGATGGAAGCAAATGCCAACGGATTTCCGTCAACATCAATCACCGTACCTTTTACTATGGTAGCCGTACAGTCTAAAAAGCTAAGAACAATAAAGAGTAGAAATAAAGCCCGACGAATCACTCCGATTTTGATTTGATAACACGAAGATAACTCCCCGCGAGAGCAGCCACTCCACTTAAAATACCCCCCAAAATTCCCGTTAACAAAATCAAAGCGGCAGAAGATCCTTGTAAGGGGAATAAAAAGGCTACCTGTTTAGACAAGAGGCTGGTATTCTGCCAATCAATCCACCAAGATAGGCCTCCCCACGCCAATAACATTCCCAAAAAACCGGAAGCAAAAGCTTTGGCAGGGACTTGATGTATTATAAGAGCCAGTACGAATGCAACTGGAACAAATCCCCACCAGGGAGTGTACGCCCAAAGAGAGACTCCAATCCCTCCAAGCATGGTTAAAATAACTGACAGAGAAAATTTCATAGTAAAAATTAAGATTTATTGAATTGTAATACCCATTTTACTTGCTCACTGCTGCGATCATTTTCTCTCATGTACCAACAGCGATTATATTCTCCTTTTTCCCATACAGACAAATTGTTATCATAAAAACGACTACCTGGATTACCACTTTGACCTCCTGGAAAAACACCATAAGCTTCAATTCCATCTACCAGATGAACAACCATACGCCAACTGGGCCCATGGCTATGTTTAATAGCGTTGACAATATTTCCATATCCGCCTACCGATAAACCTTTTCTGGCAAAAGCAGGAAGCGCATCTTTCAATAAATGATACAAACTTGGATTCATAAATCTACTCCAGGTCAACTTTCCTTCTGCCTCCTTTAATTGCAAAAAGCTGGCCGCTTTTTTAAAAGATGTAGTAACTGTCATGGCTAATGTTTCTACTTGTGGGGTATTGATATCATCCGCATATCGATAAACCGTATCACGAAGCAACCACTCTATAGTAGTTTGCTCAGTGGGCCAGGTAGCCAAAGGAGAAGTACGGCTGATTTCGTCTTTCCAAATTGAAACTTGAACAGTATCCCAAAAAGATTGAAAAATAGTTTGACCTTTTGAATCTGGAGTAGCCAAAAAATCCCAATTGCGAAAGATTTCCAAAAATTCCCGCTCTTTGACATTCAGTTGCCCTTCATCAATATTTGCTAGCAATACAGGACGAATGTCCTCCGCGGTTATATTAAAATAGTCGGCATGCAGTTCCATCATTTTTTGTGGAGTGATTCCAGACATGGCTGCCAATTTGTTGTCAATACGAACACCTCTTGCCGTGATATAACTACCGGGAATAAAATAGGGATAGGTTCCATCAGCCGCACGCTGGTTGGCACTTTGCAGATAGCCCCGCTCCGGGTTGATCGCATGTGGATTCTCTTGTTGAGGTATATACCCTTGCCATAAATAACTGCTGTCCTGCCCCGGCATTACATAAAGCCCTTGCCCATCCCATCGAGCAGGAAAACGTCCTTGTTGCCAAATTGCAATATCACCAGCTCTGGATGCAAAAATAAAATTCTGGCCAGGACAAGTAAAAGTTTGAATGGCCTCCTCGTACTCCGTATAATTGTGTGCTTTATTGAGTTTATAAAAAGTCAGCCCCTCATTGCTGGGATCATGAGCAGCCCAACGAACGGCCAGGTTACGATCCGCGGCAGCGGCATTGGAAAAGCGATTATCAAATTGAACGGGCCCAAATACAGTGTAGGCCACTGTATCAAAAACAGATAGGCTGTCTTTGATTTTTATTTCTTCAATCCTCATTTTGGCTGGTACCCACTCACCATTAAACCAATAAGTAGATCGAGCCTCATCCTTGAATTTGATTTCGTAATAGTCCTTTACATCCCTTTGGGAGTTAGTTACACCCCAAGCAATGCTATCATTAAACCCAATAACAACAAAGGGTGATCCTGGAAGCGAGACTCCGTATGAATTATGGGTAGGAGTTTTTAACTGAATCTCAAACCAAATTGAAGGAAGAGATAATTCCAGGTGAGGGTCATTGGCCAAAATAGGAGATCCGCTTTGGGTTTTACTTCCAGCCACCACCCAGTTATTGCTTCCATTACCAGGATCTGGTCGGTCAAGCGTTTGCGCTGCAACGGTAGATTTATTATTGAAATAAAGAGAATCTGCATCGGTAGGCTTTATGGGAATGATAGCTGGCTTTGGAAAAATTGTCCCTTTGGGGACAATCGGAAGCAACGAATCTGGAACTTGTGGATAAAGTTGCTGTAACTCATCAGGCATGAAAACGGACTTAGCATTGGTGTTGGCCAAATCATTCTCTGTTCCAGCAGACAACATTTTGGACATCATTTTCAACAACAGCGCAGTTTTGAGGTTGCTCCATTTTTCTGGCTTACACTGCAAAAGTTTATACTCAATCGGTAAAGCCGCATCCGTGAGTTGATCGATATAGGAATTTACACCAGCTGTATAGGCGTCAAAAAGCGAACGAAACAAAGGATTTGCTTCGATTTCTTTAAGAGCATTCTCTGCCGCGTACACCATTCCTAATCTGCGTTGTTCACGATCAAAATTTATTGCTTTGCTACCGGCGAATTCGCTGGCACGACCTGCGGCAGCCCTGGTTTGTAGATCAATCTGGAAAAGACGAAATCGAGCGTGCAAATACCCTTGAACAAAATAGAGATCCTGGTCATTATCGGCAAACACATGTGGAACTAAGCGATCATCAAAATAAACTTGAACTGGGCCTTGCAAACCCTGTAAGGAAAGAGCACCACCAAAATCTTGATTTACGGGTTCTGCATTTTGCCAAAATCCATATTGAGGACTGAAAAAAGAACCTAATGGAGGAACCTTTCCAAGTGGACGATCCAGTACTACTACCAATCCAATTGTAATAGCAGCGCTACAAAAAAAAGGAAGAATACGCATAACAGGTTTTTGGAACTGTAAGGTAAGAAAGATTCAGCTTTCCTTTCCGGTAAGCATAGGTACAAAAGAGAACTCTTCGAATCGCTCAACACTTAACTCGTTATTCTCCTTACGGGTAACCCTACACATCTGCTGCGTTCCACCCTCCCCTACGGGCAACACCATCATACCGCCAATTTTTAACTGTGCAACTAATTTGGGAGGGATGTGAGGAGCTGCTGCCGTAATTAAAATTTTGTCAAAAGGAGCAAACGTGGGCAAACCTTCGAATCCGTCACCATAAAAGAATTTAATTCCATGCTGCTGCTGGAGCCATTTAAATTGCTTGTTAGAATCATAAAGTTTGCGCTGACGTTCAATAGTGAATACTTGTACTCCCAGCATAGCTAACACAACGGCCTGATAGGCACTCCCCGTTCCAACTTCAAGCACCTTCTCAAATCGCTTAACATCTAAAAGTTGCGTTTGGTATGCAACCGTATATGGATGTGAAATTGTCTGCCCCTCTCCAATAGGAAAAGCGCGATTTTCATAGGCAATATCATCAAAAGCAGAGTCCAAAAAAAAATGACGAGGAATTTGCGCAATAGCCGCTAGTACCAAGTCATTTGAAATACCATTAGAGCTTAGTTGCTCTACCAGTTTTTTTCGTAACCCCTGATGCCGGTGTTTATCCTCTGTGGGCCTCATAGTTGTAGCGCTTCTATGCATTTTTTAATGCGCCGTTGTAATTGACTTTTTACAGCCTCAAACTGACCAGCCTTCTTCAGCTGTTCTTGCACACTGAAGTAAAATTTAATTTTTGGTTCCGTCCCGCTAGGGCGTGCCGAAATCACAGTGCCATCGGCAAGTACAAACTGCAAAACATTAGAACGTGGCAAAGTCAGCGACCAAGTATGACCACTGATGCAATCTTTACCAACTTGCGCGTCATAATCTAACAACTGGATCACAGGACTACCCGCTATTTCCTTGGGAGAATTGCTTCTGAATCCATTCATCATTGAAGCAATTTCTTGCTGGCCTTCCTTACCCTTTCTGGTAATTGAGATAAGTTCCTCAAGATAAAAACCATGTTGAATAGAAATAGCAATCAACTTTTCATATAGACTTCTCCCCTTTGCTTTTTCATACGCAGCCATTTCACAAAGAAGCGCAACGGCGCTAACTCCATCTTTATCACGAATCTTATCGCCGATCATCAACCCAAAACTTTCCTCTCCTCCAATCACATAATTTTCTTTCCCTTCTTTTTCTCTAATTAAATCAGCAATCCATTTAAAACCAGTTAATACCCGATAACAAGAAACCTCGTTTGTTTTTGCAATTGCATCAATTAGAGGTGTTGTAACAATGGTGGTAATCACCATATCATTGGACTTTGCAATTCCCTTTTCTTTTCGTGCCTCCAGCAAATAATTAAAAGCCAGTACGGCTGTCTGATTGCCATTCAGGAGCACCCAGTTCCCCGCTAAATCCTTAACACCTATCGCCAATCGATCTGCATCAGGATCAGTGCCACAGAGAATATCAGCATCTAATTCCTTTGCTAAAGCTAATCCCAAATGCATAGCTTCACTCTCCTCTGGATTTGGATAAGCTACTGTAGGAAAATCTCCATTGGGCGCTTCTTGTTCTTTCACAACATGAACATTAGAAAAGCCAAATGCTTTTAAAACCGAAGGCACCAACCGAATGCCGGAGCCATGGATAGGCGTATAGACAATCTTAAGGTTGTGTTGGCTAGCAACAATTTCAGGGTAGATGCTTAACGATTTCACCATATCGGTGTAGCGAGCATCCATTTCCTTGCCTAGCGGATGAATCAATTGCTCTCCCCCAGACCAGCGAACCTGTTCTACCCCCTCAATTTTTTCTACTTCCAGGATAACATTTTTGTCGTGCGGAGAAACTAACTGCGACCCATCATTCCAGTAGGCCTTATACCCATTATATTCTTTTGGGTTATGGGAAGCAGTGCATACCACACCGCCCTGACACCCTAAATCTCGGATAGCAAATGAAAGCTCTGGAGTGGGACGTAAATCCTCAAAAAGATAAACATGAATTCCATTTGAGGCAAATACTTGTGCCGTAGTCTCAGCAAAAAAACGGCTATTATTACGACTATCATGTGCGATAGCTACACGGATATCCCCCTTAAAAACTTGTTTTAAATAATTAGCAAACCCCTGCGTGGCCATTCCCACAGTATACTTATTCATACGATTAGTACCCACCCCCATTAATCCTCTTAATCCACCAGTACCGAATTCTAAATTTCGATAAAATGAATCTTCTAATTCTTTAGGATTATTAACAGATAACTGACGAATTACAGCCTTGGTCTCTTCATCATATTGACCCTGTAACCACTGATTGGCTTTTTCCTGTGCAATGAGGTCCATACACTTGATTTTGAAAGGGTAAAGTTACCGAAATTTGACCTTTAAATATCCCCCACTGCACACACAAAAGCACATAAGCGTTATTTCAAGAATCCTCTTGAGCATATTTTTTACTTTATACGGAATCTCCCCGTTTTGTCAAAATCTCCAAGTTGATTTAGGGAGAATTTTGTCTAAAGAACAGTTTAACAAAAATCGAATCAAATGGGTGGCCGCAGCAAATATTGGAGGGTATGGAGGTGCTATGATAGGGCTCTACACCGCTTGGTACCGCAACTATCCACAAGGAAAGTTCCACACTTTTAATGACTGGAAAGAATGGAAACAAGTTGATAAAGCTGGGCACCTGTATGGGGCTTACATAGAAAGTGTAGCAAGTATGGAGTTATGGAAGTGGGCAGGCATGGAACGTAAAAAAAGAATCTGGGTCGGAGGATTAAGCGGAGCTGCTTACCAAACAGTAATTGAAATTTTGGATGGTTTTAGTAACGAATGGGGCTGGAGTTGGGGGGATTTTGCAGCCAATATGGCTGGAAGTGGCATATTGATTGGACAAGAACTAGGTTGGAATGAGCAACGTATCCGAATCAAATTCTCTTATCACCCTCAACCTTACAACGATCCCATTCTCCTGGCAAGAAGCAATCAACTCTTTGGCAAAAACCAAGCTAATCGTTTTCTGAAAGATTATAATGGACAAACGTATTGGGCAAGCATCGGAATTGCCCCCTTTTTAAAAAACTCAAAATGGCCGAAATGGCTCAATATAGCAATTGGTTACGGCGCTGACGGTCTACTGGGAGGACGGGAGAACTTTTCAAGTTCTGTAAATGGTAGCTTGCCATTTGACAGGAGAGATATCCCTCGGTACAGACAATGGTATCTTGCGCCTGATATCGATTGGAAGAAAATCCCTACCAATAGAGCTGGAATACGTTTACTTTTCACTTTTCTCAATGCTTTCAAGTTTCCGGCACCAGCTATTGAGCTATCAAATAATAAGGTTCGATTTCACCCACTATATTTCTGATTCGATTTGTATTAATTTAGCAACAGTATGAGCCCCATTCAAATTCTAGAACCTCTGATTTTTATTGCGCTGACAATCATTGCAATTGGGTTTGTATTTAAACGCGGAAAAATCATAAGCAAAACAATTCGGTTGGGGAGGGATGAAGAGTTGAAGGGACCCAAAAGCGCTCGCTGGAAAAATGTTTTTCTATTAGCACTGGGACAACAAAAAATGTTCAGAAAGCCAGGAGTTGCAATTCTGCATTTAATTGTTTATGCTGGCTTCATCATTATTAACATAGAAATTATTGAAATAATATTAGATGGAATACTGGGACAACATCGGCTATTTGCTCCCCTACTTGGCACTGTTTATCCAGTTTTAATAAACTCATTTGAAGCGCTAGCCTTATTGGTGTTACTGGCCTGTATTGTTTTCTTGATTCGCCGAAATCTAAAATCAATCACGCGCTTACAGAGTGCAGACTTGAATGGCTGGCCAAGAAAAGATGCGACTATCATTTTGGGCGCTGAGATTATACTAATGTCACTTTTTCTAATCATGAATGCCTGTGATACGCTTTTACAAGAACGCGGTCATCTTAGCTACAGCGAACATCCCACTGGAAATTTCTGGATCTCTTCCTTACTACACCCGCTGCTTTCAAACTGGAGCACTCATAGCTTAGTGATTGCAGAAAGAGCTAGCTGGTGGCTTCATATTCTAGGCATTTATGCTTTCCTGAATTATCTGCCCTATTCCAAACACCTGCATATCATCCTTGCTTTTCCCAATGCCTATTATGCAAGGTTGGAGCCATCCGGAAAAATGGAAAATATGCCTGCTATTCAACAAGAGGTCATCTATGCCATGCAACCTGAATTGGCCCCAACGGACAGCAATACAAGTCCGCCCAGATTTGGAGCACGAGATGTCATGGATTTAAGCTGGAAGAATTTACTGGACGCGTACAGTTGTACAGAGTGTGGTCGATGCAGCAGCGCCTGTCCGGCCAATCAAACAGGCAAAATGCTATCTCCTCGCAAAATAATGATGGACACAAGAGATCGTTTAGAGGAGGTAGGCCAATCTATCGCCAAGCATGGCACATGGCATGATGATAGTCGCGCATTATTGCATGACTATATTAGTGTAGAAGAAATTAACGCCTGCACTACCTGTAATGCCTGCGTACAAGAATGTCCAGTAAGCATCAATCCCCTTGACATCATTCTTCAACTGCGTCGTAACCTGGTTATGGAGGAAAGCAATACGCCTGCTGAATGGGCTACTTTATTTGGCAATGTGGAAAATAATTTTGCACCTTGGAAATTTAATCCCGAAGAAAGAGAAAAGTGGATTGAATCCACCAAATAAAACTATTCGCTACTATCTTTTCTCCAACGATCTAGCTGTTCCCCTCTTCTACTTGTTTCATCATCAGAATGCGTTATGCGGTGTGCCGCACCCTTATTGCTGAAAAACTTATACAACTGCCAGAAAGCAGTTATCAAAAAAATTGATCCGATAACCAAACTAACCATCGATTGATTATCTCTAATTGCACTTGCCACCAATTGCCCTCCGAAAATAAAAATACTATTACCGAGTAAGGTCCCCGTTCCTATTCCAATGATATAGACGTTATATTGTGCACTATTTGCTTCTAACAGCCCCCGGGAGAATAAAACGGTACTCCACCCAAACCAAAAAGGAATTTGAACAGGATTAATAGCACTCATTAAGAAACCAAGCAATAGTTTGGGCAATGAACTATCCAAGATCAGGTTTCGACTTTGACCATTTTCAGTAAAAGCAATGTAAAAATTAGAGGCTGCTAAAACAAGCAGTAATAAAAAAGTGAGGAAATCAAAAACACGTAACAGTTTTGCTTGCTTACGTAACCAATCCATGGCAACCAATGACAATCGAACATAAATCATTTCAGCAAGCAAAGAACCCAACGAGAATAAAAGTGCAGCCTGCACGCCACTGGCAATCGAAATTTGCATAGCAGCCACATTCAACGTACCCAGCGGCAAAGAACCGATAAAGCTTACTAAAAGACCAATAAAGAGTACTTGAATCAGTTTAAGCATAGCAGCAAAATAAACTATATACCGGAAAGATCGAGTTGTTCTAGTTTTTTAAAATGACGACGAGCAGCTTTTAAGTAGTTCCAGCCTCGCTGAAAAGACCAATAACGAATTCCCTGTTGATGATTATAGGCACTAATAGCGTACAGGGCTCGCCAGTGTTGCAGCAAAATCCGATAGGCTTGAAGAAGAGATAAGCCAGAATCATATATATGATTAGGTTCTGCCCCACAACCATTGAACTCTATTATGGAAAACGAGCGCCCCTCTTTAAGATCACCTACTGAGTTTGCTTTGAGATCGTAGCGACCGTAGAAGAAGTTGGTCGCTAAACTTAACGTATCAAATTGGGCACAAAGCTGCTCATCGATTTCATGTGCAAGGTTAACGAAATGTGCTCCACGATTATGATTACCAGCGTATGAAAGATAATAGGGCTCACTTTTTTTCAGCACTGTAGCCCAAAGAGAAATATGTTTAGCCCTCAACTCTTTCACTCGAAGCTTAGCTTTAGGGTGTTCGAATACTAATTCTTCTAACGTAGAAATACCATCTCCAATTACTTGTAATAAGTCTTTTTGAATTAACCCAGTGATCACCCCCTTTTTATGGGAAGGATGCCTATAATAAAATATACTATATTCTAGGGGATAAGTGATCCATTCCTGTACAATATAATTTATAGCAATGGCCTGATGGTAATTTGACCATTGCTCCCATGATTCTATGCGTCGAAACAATATTCCTTTCATCCCTACATCTGGCTTGACCGTAAAAGGAAGTGTAAAACCAGCTTCTCGAATCAATCTTGAAGCTTCCGTAACAGACAAGGAAGGATCGATATAAACGGTTTTGGGATAAAGATGAACAGGAAGCTGTTCATACATTTCCCGTTTACCCTCGCCCTCAAACCCTCCGAAAGTAAGAGTGGGATTGGACGAACTGAAAAACCAAAGCGAACGGCTTCGCAGGCAATACCAAAGCCACCAGGGAAGAATGGGCAAGTAAAGGATAAAAAAATTCCACTCTTCCCAGCGGAATATTCGGTTGAAGAACTTTAGCATAAGTTGGTCATCAAAAATACTGTAATCAGCCGACCTTCATCCCTGGCAACTATTCAAATTCTGTACTTTTGCCGTATAACTACGCTTTCATGAATATTCCCACGCTTGCGTCCTGTATAGCTGCCGGTAAATCACCATCCATTTTGTTCTGGGTGGGCTGTGCTGGCAGTTTTGATCAACGAGCACAACGTATAAGCAAAGCTTTTGCCCATATTCTACAACAAGTGGGAATTGATTTTGCCATTCTAGGAAAAGAAGAGTGTTGCACGGGCGACCCAGCTAGAAGAGCAGGAAATGAATTCCTTTTTCAAATGATGGCCTATCAGAATATTCAAACGCTAAACGGCTACGGAGTTAAGAAGATTGTAACTACCTGTCCTCACTGTTTCAACACCCTGAAAAATGAATACCCAGAACTGGGAGGTCATTATGAAGTAATTCACCATACCACACTGCTGCAACAATTGATAGACGAAGGTAAAATTCGTCTAAAGGAAGAAGGCCCTTTCAAAGGAAAACGAATTGTTTATCATGACAGTTGCTATTTAGGGAGAGCAAATGGAATTTACGAAGCACCCCGAGTTGTGCTTGAGATGCTGGATGCAGAACTAGTAGAAATGAAACGGTGTCGTTCCAATGGACTCTGTTGTGGTGCCGGCGGAGCACAAATGTTCAAAGAGGAAGAGAAAGGGACACAACGCATTAATAAAGCAAGAACTGAAGAGGCCCTGGAGACTGCTGCTTCCATAGTTGCCGCAGCCTGTCCATTTTGTAATACGATGCTGACGGACGGGATCAAAGGGGCAGAAAAAGAAGAATTAGTAACTGTTCTCGATATTGCAGAGATAGTTGAAAAAGGAATGATTACTGATTGATTATGAAACTAGCATATCAAACGCTACTCCCTACGGACATTTCGAAATCCTCCCGCGTATGGATTTATCAAGCTACCAGAATTTTTTCAATACAAGAGGCGCTGGAAATTGAAGATCGCCTCGAACAGTTCACACAAAATTGGCAGTCGCATGGAGCTCCCGTTAAAGCAGTTGGCTTACTTTTATTCGGCCAATTCATTGTTCTGATTGCTGATGAGACTAATATTCCAGTAGGAGGATGCAGCACAGATAGCTCAGTTCGTGAAATAAAAAAAATAGAACAAGTTTACGGCGTTGGCCTTTTCGACCGTACACAATTAGCCTTTATAATAAAGGATAAAGTAGAGCTCCTACCAATCGCCCAATTCGAATATGCCTTCGAAAAGAATTTTCTAACTAAAGACACGCTCTATTTCAATAACACAGTGGGACACCTGGCTGAATTTGAAAATAATTGGATAATCCCCATTGAAAAAAGTTGGCTTCAGAAAAAAATAAATAACCGCTAATAGGCTCAGCCTTTCGGCGATGGTTTAGACTTACCTTTTTTAGTGCCCGAGAATATATAGGCTACCGAAAACCGATAATTACGCGTAAAAGTAACATTGAAGCTTTCTGCTGTAAAATTGGGGCCATATGTAAAATTTCGACGTTCTTGATTCATAAAAGGATCGATCACATTGAAAGTGCCTATTAATTTCTTAGCAAAGAATTTACCTTGAATACCCATTGTTAAACTAGTATTCCAACGAGCAAAGCCTTGTGGAGTGGCAAAACGATTCAAGTTGAAATTAGAAGTCAGATTCCAGTTTTCGTGAGGAGTCCATTGCTGACCCAATGTGGTTGTTAAGGATGGGCCATTTCTAAATTTCCTTACCAGTCGGTCATAAAGACTGTATTTAATATACGTGAAACTTGCACTGGCGTTCAATTTAACCTTCTTAGCAACAGTATACCCATTCCAAGTACTAGCCTCAAACTCCTGGCGGCTGCTTATATTTTCCCAGGTAATTTCCGTTTTCCCTCCCTCTACCAGCGTTCGTACTTGATTAAAAATATCATCAACTTGATGGTATCCCAATCCAAGATTCAGAAAATACTTTGCCCTGGTTCTGCTAAGCACCAGGTTGTAATGATCAGTTGTGGAGGCTAGCAAATTGGGATTTCCAAAGCGCAGGTTAAAAGGATCTGAGAACTCAAGCACTGGATTAAGCTGCTGCATCCCCGGGCGATTGATACTTCTTCTAAACGATAGTGTTGCACTAAAACGATCCT
This sequence comes from Bacteroidota bacterium, assembly GCA_005791465.1. GTDB lineage: Bacteria > Bacteroidota > Bacteroidia > Chitinophagales > Chitinophagaceae > JJ008. The sequence continues at coordinate 11,990 of SXWI01000046.1, forward strand.
TCCATGATTTATTAAAATTAAAAAAAGGAAGCCAGGTTGGATATTGATTTGCAACTTGTTTATTTTCATTTCGAATATCAAAACCAATCAAGGTTTTTTCGAGGGAGGTTCCAGCAGTTACACTCAGATTCTCTCCAATTACTTTTTTTATGGAAAGTCTCAGGTTATAAATTTCCTGAGAAAAAATAAAGTCATTACTTAACAGTGGTAAAGGAAGAAAGATTTGTTCTGGCATTTTTTTATAGGAAGTAGCCGTAACGGCATGTGTTGATATGTAATTGTAAAATGCCCCTAAAGACAAACTTAGTTTAGCAGGTTGCCAGTTTTTATCATAGGAAAATCGTAGTGCTCCTCCTCGATTCCAATTCTCCAATAGTTGTCTTTGCAAAGAATCCTCCCTACTGATACCGCCGTCTGGACGTAAATAATTTTGCAAAAAATCACGGTTACTCTGCATTTGACCACCATTCCAATTTGTGAAAATCCTAAGCGTCTGCCCTGCTTTTGTTTTTAACGTGTAATTAAGCTGTAGGGACGGCGTCCAATTTGTATTGCTGCTCAATACAGAACGATCGGTTACTCTCCATACCGTATTGAATCTGTTTATGGAGGTAAATCGGGTTATAGAGTTCTGTGCTGCCTCATTATGATTTAATTGAATAACTCCATTAAAAGCAGATCGAGGACTCAGTTGAAAATCTAGATTAACGCGTAGTGAGGGACGTGCATTTTGGCTAGTATTTTGATTGGTAGTATTCAAATAATTAACTGAATCAGTATACCTGTTTTGCCTGGTTGAATACCCTTGTCCCTGAAACCTATTTTGATTCCATCCACCGTTGACAGCTAGAGACAAACCCTTTTTCCTATAGTTATAACTACCATTTGCCGAAAACTCACCACGAGTGCCTACCGTAAACCCAATCCTACCACTTTTCCCAACTTTTCCTTTACGCATAACAATATTAATCACTCCGCCTTGCTCATTGGCATACTGGGGTGGAGGATTAGTCATTACCTCGATTTTTTCGATAGAACTTCCGGGTAAAGATTCCAATAGGTCCTGAAGCTGCTGCAAATTCAACTCAACGGGTTTATCATCAATCAAGATGCGTGGCTCTTTTCCCCTTACTGTAATTTTCCCATCCGCATCCTTGACCACCAACGGCATTTGTGTTAACAACTCCCCTGCAGTTGAACCAGCAGCAGTTGCGGACTCTGTCACATTAAAAGTAATATTACCCTCACGAGATTCAATTAGTGGCTTTTCAGCATAGATAACCACTTGTTCTAATTCGCTTATTTCATTGTTTTTCAATATGATATCAGCTATATTAAAATCTAATCTTTCGGTTCGAATATGAATACTATCAATTCTTAATACTCTTTTCCCGATATAGCTAATATTAAGAGAATAATACCCTGTTTTTAATAGCGAAAATTTGAATTCGCCTTTTGAATCTGTTTGCAATGTTGCAAACAGAACAGAATCAGTAATGTAAAACAGATTAACGGTAGCACTGGGTAAAGGCTCCGTCTTTTCGCTTAAGATATTACCAGACAATACGCCTCTGTTTCCAGGCTGGGCATGGATAATATTCCCAAAAATCAAAATACTAACGAGTAATAAAAAATGCTTCAAACCAATGTCTTAGACGCCAAATATACCTCTATCATTCATCGAAAAAGTTAAAGAACCGTGACAACCTGTCAGATTCGGGACGCTCTTGGTATATTTGCGGCTCCCCAAATTTAGTATATGGAGGAATTGATACTAGATAAAACACAAGACGAGACCAGGCAAGGCGAGGCTTATGCCACTACTGACTTATTTCAAAAGAAATTCGAACGCCATTTCTATATAGAGAGTTATGGATGCCAAATGAATTTTGCAGATAGTGAGGTGGTAGCGTCTATTCTTCAAGAGGCTGGATTTGGCCCTACCAGAAATGTAGAGGATGCTGATCTTATTTTCATAAACACTTGTTCAATCAGGGAAAAAGCGGAGCAGACCGTTCGGAAGCGCCTTACAAATTTCAAAAGACTAAAACGCCAAAAAAAGTCTCTTTTAATTGGGGTATTGGGATGCATGGCCGAAAGACTTAAATCTAAATTTTTAGAAGAAGAAAAGTTAGTTGATTTAGTTATTGGGCCCGATGCCTATCGCTCGCTTCCCCATTTAATTGAAGAGGCCGCAGGTGGCCAAAAAGCAGTAAACGTGTTGCTAAGCCGTGAGGAAACTTACGCAGATATTTCACCAGTACGTATAGATAGTAACGGTATAAGTGCATTTGTAAGTATTATGCGTGGCTGCAACAATATGTGCTCATTCTGTGTAGTCCCATTCACACGTGGAAGAGAAAGAAGCAGAGATCCGCAAAGTATTATCCAGGAATGTGAAGATTTATATAAAAATGGCTACAGAGAAATTACACTCCTTGGGCAAAATGTTGACTCGTATTATTACGCTTCCTCATTTGAGTCATTTCCACCCATCACATTTGCCAACCTGTTAGAAAAAGTCGCACAAATTTCCCCTGAACTATTAGTGCGTTTTTCTACCTCACATCCTAAGGACATTAGCGATGAGGTCTTACACACGATGGCAATGCATGAGAATATCTGTAAATACATTCATTTGCCCGTACAAAGCGGATCTAGCCGGGTGTTGCAATTGATGAACAGAACCTATACCCGGGAATGGTATATGGCAAAAGTAGACCGAATACGAACGCTGCTACCGGATTGCGGAATAAGCGCTGATATTATCACAGGATTTTGCACAGAAGATGAAAAAGACCATCAAGACACCCTTTCCATCATGGAATACTGCAAATATGATTTTTCCTACATGTTCATCTACAGTGAACGCCCAGGCACCTTGGCAGCGCGTAGATATGCTGATGATGTACCTGAGGATATAAAGAAAAGGAGGTTGGAAGAAATTGTTTCAATGCAAAATAAATTATCACTGGAGAGTAATCAACGAGATATAGGAAAATCTTATAAGGTGTTGATTGAAGGTGACAGCAAAAAAAATAAAGAAGAATGGAAAGCCAGAAATTCACAAAATAAAGTGGTGGTATTTCCAAAAGAAAATTACACGTATAAAAAGGGTGACTTTGTTACAGTAAAAATTGCCGATTGTACTCAAGGTACCTTGAAAGGCAATATCGTAGCCAACTAACCTATTCATTACTCAAAATGGATATACAAAGCATAAAAAACAGATTTGGGATCATAGGAAATGCTCCTGCACTAAATTATGCGATGCAGGTAGCCTCTCAAGTTGCCGCCACGGATTTAACTGTACTGATCAATGGCGAAAGCGGTGTGGGTAAAGAAGTATTTTCACAGATCATTCATTCCCTATCAGCTCGTAAACACAATCCTTTCATTGCAGTTAACTGCGGTGCCATTCCAGAAGGAACAATCGATTCTGAGCTATTTGGCCACGAAAAAGGATCATTCACAGGTGCTACCGAAGCGCGAAAGGGGTACTTTGAAACGGTCAATGGCGGCACCATTTTTTTAGATGAAATTGGAGAGTTACCACTGGGCACGCAAGCAAGGCTATTAAGAGTACTTGAAACAGGTGAATATATACGGGTAGGCTCTTCAAAAGTTCAAAAAACCGACGTACGCGTGGTGGCCGCAACAAACAGAGAATTATTGCAGCAAGTACAAAATGGAAAATTCAGAGAGGATCTTTATTACAGACTAAGCACCGTTCCTATTCGCGTCCCCTCGCTGCATGATCGTCCGGAGGATATCCATTTGCTATTTAGAAAATTTGCCGCTGACTTTGCAACTAAATACAAAACAGCATCTGTACAGTTGGACGAGGAAGCTAGGCAGGTGTTATTGAATTATCCCTGGCCCGGGAATGTGCGCGAACTGAAGAACATAGCAGAACAGATTTCAGTACTCGCCTCCGAAAAATTAATTACGGCGGAGCATTTAAACAAATATTTACAGCCCTTCTCCACTAACCGTATGCCCGTATGGACAGGCAACAATAGTAATCAACCTGAATTTTCCAATGAGAGAGAGATCCTCTACAAGCTATTCTTTGACATGAAAAAAGATGTCAACGAACTAAAAAGGATGTTTGTTGAATTGCTAAACAACCCAGAGCTTGCGGCATCCTATCCTCAGCTAGCAAGAAAATTACATGAGTTAAATACTACTGCACCTGATTTATTACCCTCTCCGCCTGTGTCGGCAACTAGTCCCATAACACCTGCCGTACATACTGCCACTGTTCCGCTGTTACCCGCAGGTTTCTCCCACCCCAATTCAGAAATCCATGAACACATAGAGGTGGACGAGAGTCTCAATATCATGGAAAAAGAAAAAGAATTAATTCTAAAGGCACTTAAAAAACATAAAGGGAAAAGAAAGGATGCAGCACTCGATCTGGGAATTAGCGAAAGAACATTATACAGAAAACTAAAAGAGTACGACATTGAAGAATAAAATTACATACAAGTCCGCCCCCCTGCTTTTTTTAATAGCAGCCATTCTTCTTTTTCTGCAAATAGGATTAAATAGTTGTGGCGTTTATCGTTTTACTGACGCCTCCGTACCAGACAGCATTAAAACGGTGAAGGTAAATTTCATCGAAAACAAAGCCTCCTACATCAATCCACAATTAAGTCCACGACTGACAGATAAAGTCAGACAAAAAATTGTAGCGCAAACAAGACTTGTTCAAACTAACAATGAAGCAGATTGGGAAATTAGTGGAGCCATCACGCAGTACAGTTTTTCTACCTCGGCGATTGCTGGACAGCAATCCGCAAATAACAGGTTAAGCGTAAGTTTACAAGTAAGCGTATATGATAGAAAAGCTGATGAAACTCGAAAAATAGATGTAAGCAGAAGTTTTGAGTTCAAAGGAAGTCTATCCGTACAAGCTGCCGAAGCCTCTCTTGGTGATGAATTGGTTCGTACTTTAGCCGACGACATATTTAATAAAGTATTTTCGAATTGGTAATTCATGCAGCACCCCCTCTCTACTATATCATTGAACCTTTTGGGCAAAGCGTCTGCCGAGGAATGCACGTTGACAGAAATTAAAAAACTTTGCGCAGACTACCCTTGGCTAGCAACGGCCAGGCTACTTTTAATACATAAGCTTAAGTCTTCACAAGATCCATCTTGGCAAGCTGCATATGAACAAGCTCAACTATTTTTCCCCACTACCAACTGGCTTAATTTGTTACTGGAGTCAACCACACAAAGACCAACGTTTGTGGCATCGCTGCCCAGCGCAAGTAAGGTAATTCGACAAGAAGCACCGCTGGCTTTTGAACCCTACCACACCATCGATTATTTTGCTTCCCAAGGAATTCAATTTAAACCAGAAGATATACCATCCGATAAATTTGGACAACAGCTTAAAAGCTTTTCAGAGTGGATAAAAGCCATGAAGCGCCTTCCCCTCTCGGAAATGGGAAAATCAATAGATCCAAAAGAGGAAAAAAAAGTAGAGCAACTAGCTGGCAATTCCTTGCAACAAAATGAAGTGGTAACGGAGGCCATGGCAGCAATATGGATTAAGCAAGGCAACCCTGCAAAAGCCAGAGAGATCTACACTAAATTAAGTTTGCTAGAGCCCTCGAAAAGCGCTTATTTTGCTAACCGAATCAATGATTTAAACACATAATCATGACCATCTTATTTGTAATACTAATTGTTGTTGCCGCCCTGTTCTTAGGTTTTTTTGTTCTAGTACAAAACCCAAAAGGTGGTGGCTTGTCAGGTAATATCGCTGGCTTTAGCACCCAGTTTATGGGCGTTAAACAAACAACTGATGTACTCGAAAGAGGTACCTGGATCTTTGGCGCCGTAGTAGCCTTATTGTGCCTGTTTTCAGTATTCTTTATTCAGGGGGGTGCTAGCAACCAGAGCGATAGAGCAAAGGAAGCTAGCGGCTTGACGGTTCCCACACAGGCTTCCCCTGCTCCTGCATCAACCTTGCCAACTCCAGCACCCGCCCCTACTCAACCTCAAAAATAATCTTACAACATAAAGAGGAAACCCCACGATAATCGTGGGGTTTTTTTTTCTTAAATTGGAGTGATGCGTTTAAAACATATTTCATTCGCCATACTTATTTGCAGCATAGCTGTAGCAGGATGGATCGCATGGGGACTTTTCGGGCCAACCCTATCCTCGAAACAAAAGTATCTTTACATCGAGCAGTCAACCCCAAGCGCACAACTATTAGAATCCATTAAAGAAAAAGAAATACTACAATCAAACTATTGGGTTAAAAGCCTTCTTGAATGGTGGGGAGTCGATACAGTCAGAAAGGGAAGATATAAAATTTCGACAGGCATGACCGCCTTTCAGTTAGCGAGAAATCTTCGAAATGGCAGACAGACTTTTGTAAAACTACCCATCAATAAGATTAGAACTATCGAAGAGCTAGCGGGCCGCATCGGAAATAGGATTGACTCTAAAGTTGACTCCCTACAACTACTCCACTATTTACACAATCAGGATTCAATCAAAAAATTTGGCGTGAACCCCCAAACCCTTCTTGCTTTAACATTGCCCTATACATACGAATTAGGGTGGGCAGAGAATCCCACCGAAATAATAGAACGATTTTACAAGCGTTGGAATCAATTCTGGACAGACGATAGAATTCAAAAAGCAAGAGAGAAAAAACTAAACCCTATTGAAGTATCCATATTGGCTTCTATTGTGGAGGAGGAAACTAATAATAAAGAGGATCGCTATTTAATTGCCAGTACGTATTTAAACCGCCTTCGGATAGGAATGAAACTCCAGGCGGATCCCACTGCCAAGTTTGCAAGCAGAGATTTTAAATTAAATCGAATCATGTACGGCCATCTTAAGATCAATTCCCCCTATAACACCTATCTCTATTCAGGGCTCCCACCAGGCCCTATATGTACCCCTTCCATACAAGCAATAGATGCTGTATTGGAAGCGCCTGAAACCAATTATTTGTTCTTTGTAGCAAGTTGGAGATTTGATGGAAGAAGTTTATTCTCGTCAACGTACAAAGATCATCAGGCCTATGTTAAATTATTTCATGAGGCACAACGCAAAAGATTAGAATGAAAGGGAAAAATAAATTAGTTGACTTCTTGATCCAATTACCTTTTGTAAACTGGTTGATTCATAAAAGCAAGATCACTACGTTGCCTGGATTTTCAGGGATTCCTATTTATCAAGTAGTTTCATTTTTTATTCGGCAGGTCCAAACAATTGGCATGACAGAACGCGCCTCAGCCATTGCTTTCAATTTTGTAATGGCAATCCCTCCTGCAACTATTTTTCTATTTACTTTAATTCCTTACCTGCCGATCACACAATCCCTTCAACAAGAACTCTATAAACTAATAAAAGATATAATTCCCGGAGAAAGAAACAATGCCGTGCTGATTAACTTTTTACAGGATTTCATCAATAACCCAAGAAATGGCTTGCTTTCAATCGGCTTTATTCTTTCCTTATATTTTTCCTCCAATGCCATGATGGGGATCATGCGCTCCTTTGATAAAAACTACGCCGGTTTTAAAAAAAGATCCAATTGGCAACGCAGAAAAGCAGCTTTACGTTTAACGGTGTTACTGTATGTATTTGTGATGGCTTCGCTGGTAGCATTAATTGCACGGGAAGTGGTGCTAGAATGGCTTGGTATTGAAAATGCCAGCTTACGTGCCCTGCTATCTAACCTTCGGTGGAGTGTTATATTTCTTTTATTCTTTGGCTGCATTTCATCAATCTACAGACTAGCTCCCTCCGTTCACAAGAAATGGAAATTAATCAACCCAGGCTCAATAGTAGCAACTAGCTTGATGTTGATCACATCTGGTGCACTTTCATGGTGGGTCGCAAATTTTTCAAACTACAATCAACTATATGGCTCTATCAGTACCGTACTGATCATCATGATACTGATCTTTATTAATTCGTTGATTCTATTAATTGGTTTTGAATTAAACGTAAGCATCTACTCATTAAAATCTGCTCGTGCAGATGAAAGATTAGATGCAGAGAATTAATTTACTCCAATTCCCAATCCTTCAACAATTGTAGTCGAGCTGCTCCTTCCTGCGAATTTCCCTGATAATGACCAGCAATTTCCTTTTGTCGAAAGGCTTCATATAAGGTGACTGCACAAGCTACGCTGATATTTAAAGACTGAATAATCCCAACTTGAGGAATCACAAAATTACCATCTGCCATAGCTCTAATTTCCTCGCTAACCCCACTGTGTTCATTCCCAAATACTAATGCAATTGGATTTGCAAAATCTACTTTATACAAGGGAGTAGAATCTTCACCAAGATTTGTAGTCAATATTTTCAGTCCGCGTTCACGAATGGCAGCAAAGCACAGTGCAGTATCTTCAAATTGATGAACTGTAAGCCACTTAGCCGCACTAGATGAACTTCTGGCACCCCACTTTTTATGTCGAGGAATCTTAGTATTCAAGATATAAATCTCTTGCACCCCAACCGCATCGCAGGTACGCATTACTGCAGATATATTATGTGGATCAAATACATTCTCCAACACAACAGTCAAATCAAATTGCCTGTGTATTAAAACGGAACTAAGTTTATCAAAACGAGCTGGAGTCATACTACGACATTATTTCATAACGCTGATCACGTAATTGCAAAGGTACACAAGGCATATCAGTGCCTTTTTCAAAAGTACCCAGCATCGTATTCACTTTTATAGCACTGGCAGGATTGGAAACACAAAGCGCTACGGCATCCTGAATGGTGAAACCCGCTTTAAGAATCAGGTTATTGAAGGCACTTAACATGGTAAGTGCAGAGCCACTCAATACTCCGTTAGCAACATAATGATCATTTTCCAAGGTATGTCTATAAGGACCCTCCACACTAGCTGTTACTGCATCGGTAATCGCAAAAAGTCGGTTTCCCATCAGTTGAAATGAAAGTTTAATAACAGACCAATCAACGTGATATCCATCTGGTATAATGCTAGCCATAACACGATCGTGTAACAAAGCAGCACCTACTAATCCTGGAGCTCTGTGTTGCATTGGAGACATCGCATTAAATAAGTGCGTAACCAGCGAAACCCCATTTGAGAAAGCTGCTATTCCCTGTTCATAGGTCGCCATTGTATGACCAGCTGAGACTAGAATTTTAGCATCTTGCAAGTATTCTAAGATCGCTTTATCACAAACCTCAGGCGCCAAAGTGATCATCTTGATTACGCCCTCACTTTTCGAAAGAAGCCCTTTCACCTCAGCCAAATTCGGAGAATGTATAAACTGCAGATCGTGTGCGCCACGCCTATCGGGGTTTATCCAAGGACCCTCAAGGTGCAGCCCTAGGCATCCTTTTCCTCCACCCTTCCAATACTCATTTACAGCTCTGATACCACTATTGACTACAGAAATTTCGTTAGTAGCAATTGTTGGCAAAAAATAATGAGTACCCGACTTAGAAAACTCTTGATACATTATATCAAGTGTATCTCGAGTAGGATAAACCGAAAACAATTGTGCAGCAGCCCCATAAACCTGCAAATCAATAAAAGATGGAATCAGTAAGTCTATTTCAGGATATCCACTCTGTGCAGGCTCTAAATGAACAAGCTTATTGTCAATAAGAATAACTTCATGATTGCTTAACCACTCATGTCCTGTAAAGATGGACTTTGCAAGAAAGCGCTTTTCAACTGGCATAACGCTGCGAGAGGGAATACCCGTGCTTCTTATTTTGTTTTGCTCAGAGGGCGGCGGAAAATAAAACGAGTAACAAATATCCCTTCCCCATCATCTTTTCCAGCATTACTTTCTACAGCAGAGGTAACATACGCCAATTCCCACCCTTGCTGCGCAAGTGAATTTAATTTTGAGGTAATCACTGCATCATTAGAGGCGATATTTCTAAAATTAATCCCCCCTATACTGAAAAAGTTTACCAGCTTTGTTTCATTCAACTCATCGATTTTAACATCCGAACGTTTTACAGCTCCTTGACGAGAATCATTGCCATCTTTACGCTCTGTGGTCAAGTCCTCTGCATTAACAGCCCCATTATTCTCAATGATTCGAGAGCGACCCAGCCCCATAGGAACAATCGATTCTACACTCGTGATAATTTTAAACTCATACTGGGCCCTAACTTCTTGGAAAAAACTAATCAAGGCAACAAGCAATAAAAATTTAGTGGTTTTCATATAAGATTATTTATAAAATTTTAAAATCCAAGTCAAATCTCGGAATTATTCTTCATTAACTGAAATACTACTCCCGCAGCAACTACTTGAACACAACCCATGATGATAAAAAGCAAATCAAATGAATAATAATAAGCTAGCAGCCCGCCAAAAGCAAAAGCAATACCAGAAACTAACTGCGACTGTCCGGTAGAAAGTCCCCATGCATAAGTGTCATGTTCTTTTGTTAAACTAGCAGCAAATAATGCATCCCAAACTGGTGTTCCGATTGCTTCAGCTACACCTAAACCAATTTGTACTAAAAAAAGCTCAATGGGTGTATCAACCAGTAAATAACAAAAAGTCAGCAATGCATTTAGTAGATATCCTGTAAAGAGCAATTTAGCTTTATGTTTTTTACGATTAAAAAGCTTACCCACCAGTATATAAAAAAGACCCGTACAAATAAGATACGCTGACCAGGCCCAAGTAATATCCAATATATCTCCCCCAATTCGCTCCGTGAAAATTGCATAGAGCGGCCCTAGCATCCCTTCTCCAAAATACCAGATATTAGCGCCCAACAGAAGGGTTCGCGAAGTCTTACTTAGTTTCAATCAATTTTGATTTAGTGTTAGGACAAACATATAGTGACTAGGTTTAAATATTAAGTATGAAGAAAAACAAAAGCCCTGACAATAGTCAAGGCTTTTATAGGGTCGGGACGACTAGATTCGAACTAGCGACCCCTTGCACCACATGCAAGTGCGCTACCGGGCTGCGCTACGTCCCGCTCCAAGAAGAGATTTTCTCCAGGGGTGGCAAATTTAGCGCTATTTTTCGGATTTTTTAGAACGAGTACTAAGCTTTACCTTTGATGCTTAATGAAGCTCCTCATTAAGCAAGCCCTTGTTGTTGATCCAAATTCTCCTTACAACAACAAAAAGGTTGATCTCCTTATCGAAGACGGTATCCTCACTAAGATTGGTAAAGTTGACGCATCAAATGCGGACAAAACAATTACCAGTGCTGGGCTTTGTATCTCCCCAGGTTGGGTTGATTCTTTTTCACATTTTACTGATCCGGGTTATGAGCATAAAGAAACCTTAGACTCAGGTGCTGCAGCTGCATCCCGAGGAGGCTTCACTGATGTATTAATTGTACCCAACACCAACCCAGTACTTCATAACAAGGCAAGTGTTGAATATATCTTACATAAAAGCCAATCACTACCCGCCACTATACATCCAATTGGGGCAATAACTCAGCAAACAGAAGGAAAAGAACTTGCTGAAATGTATGATATGTTTGAAAACGGAGCTGTTGCTTTTTCTGACGGACTACGTTGCATCCAATCAGCAGGTCTGCTAATCAAAGCACTCCAGTACGTTAAAGCTATAGATGCTGTTGTCATACAAGTACCAGACGATTACAGCATTAATCCAAGTGGGCTAATTAATGAAGGCATCACCTCCACACAATTAGGCTTACCCGGTAAACCTGCTATAGCGGAAGAGTTAATGGTTGCCCGCGATCTTGCGCTCTGCAACTATGCCAATTCCAAATTACATTTAACTGGAATTAGTACAGCAAACTCCTTGCAGTTAATACAGTCTGCCAAAAAAGAAGCGGTGTCGGTCAGCTGCTCAATTACTCCTTATCACCTTTTCTTCAGTGATGAAGACCTTGCTAATTACAATACGAATCTTAAAGTAAATCCACCTCTTCGCAGTAAAGCTGACAGAGATGCCTTGAGAAACGCAGTGAAGCTGGGCCATGTGGATTGCATAGCCAGTCATCATCTACCCCATGAATCTGATAGCAAAATTGTTGAATTTGAACACGCGCAATACGGGATGATTGGACTTGAAACTGCATATGCAGTAACTAACACTGCTGTTGAAAATTTAACTCCATTGCGAACCGTTGAACTCTTTTCAATCAACCCACGTAAAATTTTCGGATTAGAAACGCCCACCATCGATATCAATCAAAAGATTTGTTTTACACTTTTTGATCCTACCATTGAATGGACACCCCAAAAACAAGATCTGAAATCCCGTTCTGCCAACTCCCCTTTTTTAGGTAAAAAACTTCAAGGAAAAGTTATCGGCACCCTACATCCTAACGCGATTAGCCTTTTTGTATGAACCTAAAGCGTTTAACCTGGAGTTTCAGTACCGCCTTTGTAATGATGGCCATAAGTTGGTTAGGTTTTTTGGACTACATATCCAACCCCACTACCACACAACTTTTGGTTTACGGATTCTATGCGCTTAGCACTTGGTACCTACTTTTCTTTAATCGGAAGGAAAGTCAGGCTTTTAAGGACTTTTTCCAGATTGGATTTAGACACTTTATTTTAGTTACACTACTCATGGCGCTGTTCTCCTATTTCTTTATCCAATTACATCCCAACCTGGTAGAAGATTCAGCGATTCAGCTACGGACGACGCTCCAAAATACAAATAACAGAACCCCAGCCGAAATTGAAAGGGATGTTAAACTCTTTATTGAAGGGTACCCCTCAGCGATGGTATCCCGAACAATTTTCGGATATTTGGTAGTAGGAAGTTTGGTTACTGCCATCAGTTCCTTCTTGCTTACGCTACAAAAAAAATAATGGATTTATCCTTAGTCATACCCTTACTAAACGAAGCTGAATCACTTCCTGAGCTGACCCATTGGATTGAAAAAGTGATGAATGAACATGGCTACTCGTATGAATTAATTTATGTAGATGACGGGAGCGAAGATGACTCCTGGCAAGTAATTCAAACGCTACAACAAGGTAATCCTAATGTTAAAGGCATTAAGTTTCAGCGTAACTATGGGAAATCGGCTGCGTTACAGGTAGGATTCACAGCTGCGACTGGAGAGATTGTAATCACGATGGATGCTGACCTCCAAGATTCGCCCGAGGAAATACCAGGACTACGTGCTATGATCCTAGAAAAGGGATACGACTTGGTGAGTGGTTGGAAAAAAGTCAGATATGACAACACCCTTACCAAAAATATTCCCTCTCAATTTTTCAATGCGGTGACGCGCAGCATGTCAGGTATTCGTTTACATGATTTCAATTGCGGCTTAAAAGCATATAGAAAAAACGTGGTTAAAAGCATTGAAGTATACGGTGAAATGCATCGTTATATTCCCGTTTTAGCAAAATGGTCGGGTTTTAAAAAAATTGGAGAAAAAGTCGTGGAGCACCGCAGGCGGAAACATGGTGTTTCCAAATTTGGCTGGGATCGCTTTGTCAATGGCTTTCTTGATCTTTTATCCATTTCTTTTGTTGGGAAATTTGCAAAACGCCCAATGCACTTTTTTGGATTATGGGGATCGCTTTGTTTTCTAATTGGATTTTTTGTTGCAGGATTCTTAGTGCTGTCTAAAATAGTTGACGCGAACTTTGCATTAACCAACAGACCCGGCTTCTATATTGCGCTTACACTGCTAGTTATAGGAATGCAATTATTTTTAGCGGGTTATCTGGGCGAACTTATTGCCCGAAACTCCCCTACTCGCAATCAGTACCTGGTAGAAACTCAAATTGGTTTTTAATGTCCGGCATTGTAATCATAGGTCCGGCGCATCCGCTTCGGGGTGGTGGCATTGTAAGTTTTAATGAACGATTAGCCTACGCCTTTCAAGATGCTGGTCATAGCTGTGAGATCTGGTCATTTTCATTACAATACCCTGGTTTTTTATTCCCCGGGAAATCGCAGTTTGTTACCACTCCCCCTCCTAAAGGATTAACGATACGTACCCTGATTAATTCGATCAATCCTTTGAATTGGATACTGGTGGGATTAAAACTAAAAAAGAAAAATCCGGAACTAGTCATTGTGCGATTTTGGATTCCTTTCATGGGCCCCTGTCTCGGTACTATTTTACGTTTGATCAATAAAAAACAAACCAAGGTTATTTGTATTGCAGATAATATAATCCCCCACGAGAAAAGACCCGGCGATAAATTATTCACACGATATTTTATAAAAAGTTGTGACGCTTTTGTAACCATGAGCAAATCTGTACTGAGTGACTTACAAAAAATAGCGCCGTCAAAGCCAGCAAAACTCACCGTTCATCCCTTATATGATCAATTTGGCCCACAACTTCCGCAAGATATTGCACGTGAAAAACTAGGATTGAACCGACAAGAAAAAATCATCTTATTTTTTGGCTTTATCAGACCTTATAAAGGACTGGATCTATTACTGGCAGCTATGAGGGAGCCAAGAATTCAATCCATGCAAGTCAAATTGCTGATTGCCGGAGAATTTTATGAAAATGAAGACCGATATCATCAACTTATTCAAGAATATGAATTAAAGGATCAAGTTATTCTTCACACCCATTTTATTTCTGATCATGAAGTTGGCATTTATTTGTCTGCAGCCGATTTAGTGGTTCAGCCTTATAAAACAGCTACACAAAGTGGTGTTACACCGCTTGCATATCATTTTGAAAAACCCATGATTGTGACCAATGTAGGGGGACTTCCAGAAATGGTTCCTCACAAAAAAGCAGGATTAGTATGCGAGCCAAACTCAATTGATATAGCTAGAAGTATTGAAACATTTTATCAAATTGGGACCTCTCATTTTACACCCGGGATTCAAGAGGAGAAAAAGAAATACGAGTGGTCCACAATGATTGAAACCCTCTTTGCGTTGCATAAAGAGATTAAACAATAATAATCATGCATCGCATTTTCGTACTGCTTTTATTACTTGCTGTGAATAAATCTTGCGCCCTATGGGCACAAGCAACGACCATTATTTCACCTTCTACCCTTAAACTGCTACAAGCAAAGGAAGACACTTTAAAAGATTTCGCATTTTATCTGACTACAGACAGCTTACCAGAGGAAAGAATGGTAGCAGACAGTGTATTTACCCGGACATTGGTTCGTACTTTACAAATCCCCTACTCATTTCATTACCCCTTTGATTCCGTTTTGGGCATTTCAAAAAAGTATGCCCCAGACTCCAGTTTTAGAATCATAACCTGGAATCTTCAATTCAATGACTATTATAATCGTCAACGAGGTGCCATTCAAATGAATACTAAAGATGGCAAGCTCAAGCTGTTCCCCTTGCGAGATGCTTCAGAATTTACAGATCATCCTGAGGATTCTGCAAGAACACCAAAGAACTGGGTTGGAGCCCTCTATTACAACATCATTAAAAATGAAGACCAAGGTAAAGCGTATTACACGCTATTTGGACTAGACCCTAATAACGCAAAAAGCACTATCAAATGGATGGAAGTACTGCATTTTTCTCCTAAAGGAGAACCCATTTTTGGCGGACCCTTTTTCAGCTATGAGCGAGACAGTGTCCCTAAAAAAACACAGATGCGTATATGTCTTGAGTACAAAAAGAATGCACGCGTACTCATGGACTACGTCCCTGATTTAGGTTTGATTCTGATCGATCATCTGATCTCTGAAAATGATGATGCAGAAAGTCCTTGGACCTTTGTACCCGATGGAGACCAGGAAGGCTTTAAATGGGAAAAAGGAAGATGGATACACATCAATAAAGTGTTCACTCAAAAACTACAGGACGGAAAAGCGCCTCGAGAGATGCCACTCTTTAATCTACCTGGCCAGGAGAAATTACCTGCTACAAAAAAAGGGAACTAAATAATTATTCGTCGAGCTTAAGTACCGCCAGGAATGCCTCTTGCGGAACTTCCACATTACCGATTTGACGCATTCTCTTTTTACCTTCCTTTTGCTTTTCTAATAACTTACGCTTGCGACTGATATCTCCCCCATAACATTTTGCTGTTACATCTTTTCTCATCGCAGAGATATTTTCACGTGCCACCACTTTTGCACCTATTGCGGCTTGTATTGCAATTTGGAATTGCTGACGAGGTAATAACTCTTTTAACTTTTCACAAAGTTTACGACCAAATTCCTGTGCTCTACTGCGGTGAATCAATGCAGATAAGGCATCTACTTTATCTCCATTGAGGAGAATATCCATTTTACAGATATCACTTACCCGATAACCAATAGGATGGTAGTCAAAAGAAGCATATCCTCTTGTTTGTGATTTAAGCTTATCGTAGAAATCAAACACAATTTCTGTAAGTGGCATCTCAAAAATGAGTTCAACACGTGTAGGAGTTAAATAACTCTGATTGATTAATATGCCTCTTTTACCTAAACAAAGTGTCATGATGTTACCAATGTACTCGGGCTTAGAAATGATCTGCGCCTTGATAAATGGCTCATCGATATGGTCAGTTTTTACTGGATCTGGAAACTCTGTGGGGTTATTTACTATAATAGTCTCCTCCTTTGTGGTGGTGGCAATAAAACTAACGTTGGGAACAGTGGTAATTACAGTTTGATTAAACTCACGCTCCAAGCGCTCTTGGATTATTTCCATATGAAGCATCCCCAGAAAACCGCAACGAAATCCAAAGCCCAAGGCTTGCGAAGTTTCCAGCTCAAAGGTGAGTGAAGCATCATTTAACTGCAACTTATCCATACAGTCCCTAAGCTCTTCAAATTCGTCTGTGTTGACAGGGAAAATTCCTGCAAAGACCATCGGTTTAACTTCTTCAAATCCTTTGATCTGTTCAGGTGTTGGATTGGATGCTAGTGTAATGGTATCCCCAACTTTTACCTCTTTTGCATTTTTGATACCGGTAATGATATAACCAACATCGCCAGTTTTAACCTCTTTCTTCTCAGTCATTTTAAGCTTGAGAATCCCCACCTCATCAGCTTCATATTCTTGATCGGTCGAAACAAACTTTACTCGGTCTCCTTTTTTAATGGAGCCATTCAAAATTCGATAATAAACAATTATACCACGAAATGAATTGAATACGGAGTCAAAAATCAGCGCCTGTAATGGAGCATCTGGCTTTCCTTTTGGGGCAGGAATTCGATCTACAATGGAGGATAGCACCTTTTCAACACCTAGCCCCGTGCGACCACTTGCATGCAATGTATCTTCCCTTTTACAACCAATTAGATCAACAATCTGATCCTCGACTTCCTCGATCATTGCCCCATCCATATCTATCTTATTGATGACTGGAATGATCTCAAGATTATTTTCAATAGCAAGGTATAAATTGCTGATTGTCTGCGCTTGAATACCTTGAGTAGCGTCTACTAAAAGCAAGCAACCCTCACAGGCAGCAAGTGCACGACTCACCTCATAACTAAAGTCGACGTGACCAGGCGTATCGATCAAGTTTAGAATATATTCCTGGCCATCCGTATGCTTGTAATTTATCTGGATGGCATGACTTTTAATGGTAATGCCCTTTTCTCGCTCCAGATCCATGTCATCCAACACTTGATCCATCATATCCCTCTCGGAGATGGTATTAGTAACCTGTAATAGACGGTCAGCCAGGGTTGACTTCCCGTGGTCAATATGCGCGATAATGCAAAAATTCCGGATATTCTTCATGAATCAGAGGCCGCTTTTAGCGGTGCAAAGGTAGCCCTTTTCAAGCGATCATTTCGAGGAAAGATGCTTGATTCGATTCCAGATAGCGTCCATTTCTTCCAGTGTCATTTCACTGAGACGCTGACCACCCTCATGGGCGGCCTTCTCCATTAATTGAAATCTGTCCACAAACTTTTTATTTGTTCGTTCGAGTGCATTTTCGGGATCCAGATTCAAGAAACGACCGTAATTAACCAAGGAAAATAACAGGTCACCAAACTCCTCTTCAATACGCGCCTGTTGTTTGGCATCCTGAGAGAGATCTTGAGCGGCCGTTACTTCTTGCTCCAATTCCAACAACTCTTCTTTCACCTTATCCCACACCTGATCCGCATTTTCCCACTCAAATCCAACCTGCTTGGATTTCTCTTGCAAACGCATAGCCTTCACCAAAGCTGGTAAACTAACAGGTACCCCGCTCAGTACTGATTTTTTCCCTTCCTTCAATTTAAGCTTCTCCCAATTTCTTTTCACCTCATGTTCGTCCTGTACTTTAACATCACCGTAAATATGCGGATGCCGATCAATTAACTTTTTGCAAATACCCTCTACCACTTCATTAAAAGTGAAAGCATTTTGTTCTGATGCAATTTTTGCATAGAAAACTAAATGTAAAAGCAAATCCCCCAATTCCTCTTTGATAGCCACCAAATCTCCAGTGGTAATCGCATCCGCCAATTCATAGGTTTCCTCAATAGTCAACTGGCGTAATGAAGCAAGTGTTTGCTTCTGATCCCAAGGACATTTTTCGCGCAGATCGTCCATAATGGATAGCAAACGGCTCATAGACTGACCTGGACTAGAGGGAGTTGATTTCATAAATCAAATGTAAGAAATGCCCATGCAGGTTATGATGTATTTAGAGTTGAGATTTTCTTTATTTTTACACCAATAATTTACTATGAAAAACGCGGCTAGAATACTCTTACTGATCGGTTGCACTTTTTCACTGTTAGGATTTCAGTGCGAAAAGCAAGTCAATGGTCCACTATTAAAGGGGAAGTTAGCTGTCAACGGAATTTGCTCCAATATCACCATAACGCTTGTCGAGGGCAATCTAGATCCAGGTCAGTTTGAGAATAATTGGACCGATCCCACCACCGGCATTACCTATCAAAATGCATTCCGATTAGCCAACCCTTGCCAGTTCCCAAGCCATATAAGAGAAGGCGATGAATTCTATTTTCGAGTCACTACCCGAGTGAATGAAACATGCGCAACTTGCTTAGCCTATTACCCTACCCCTCAAACAGCTCTAGCGATCCAAGTTGAGTAAGCGTCAGATGCGCCAATAATCAGCTCTCCAATTTACAATAGCTTCTTTTATTTGCTTCGCCGTCAATTTTTCATTGAGTGCACGTGCAGCTAATGCAGGAAATTCATCATCCGAGGCAAAGCGCAATGCAATTATTTGGCTCATTCTCAAGTTTTGATTGAGAGCAGAACCGGTCAATCTAAAATGACGAAAGTTTTCCTCACTACGAATTACACGGTCTTGCACTTTCAATGCATAAATACGTAACAAAGCAGCAGTACTGGCCAATGTCAGACTAATAAAGAATAGTAAGAAACTTTGCCATACTGTATTGGTGTTGCAAAGAAGCATCCACCCACTAGCTAGAACGCCCCCTATGGCGAGAGGTGCAATAAAATAATGATAGAAGGGATGTAGGCGAGAATGGTTCGTAAAATTTTGAGGAGCTTTCATGTAGATATTTTCAATTAAGATAATTACTAATTGGAAAAAGAGGATTTATTTTTGAATTTTTTATGCTATTTTACATAAATGAACCTACAAAAGCAATTTGCATTATTAATCTGTATTGCAGTAGCAACAATTTCTTGCAAAAAAAATGAGACTACTCCTGAACAACAAGTTGAAAATGCACTAGACCAATTTGTAGCATCCCTGGTTGCAAATCCACCCACCAACGCAAATGCATCAGCCCGGGTAAAACAGTATATGCAAACAATTGCGGTTCCCCCTCAATATTTTTACGGCTCGACTTTAACACTACTTGATACTGCTGGTGTTGCGAAATACAGTCCGTATTGGTATAGGTCCGGTGATAGTTTAATGACACTCGATCTTGCGGCTGACACTTCTTATCATATCAACAGTCAAACTTGGCTTCGACAGCCTATAGACAATGGTATAGCAATTTGGACAGCTCCCTATTTTGATGCAGGCGGAGGTAATATTTGGATGAAAACAAGATCAGTTCCAGTTAAAGTAAACGGTAAAATAATTGCCGTAGCCACTACAGATTTACCAACTAAATAGAACATAAAAATCCCGTACTTCGTGCTGGAGTTTTATGTTCGTGCCCATTATTGTGTTGTGTTCGCTTCGCTCACACAACACAATAAATTGGTCTTACCCAAAGTCCCACACGGCTTCGCCGTGACGGGCTTTTTACTTGGATGTTTAGGCAAGCGAGCTTGCCACGCACCAAATAAAAAAGCCATCAACACTTCGTGTTGGGGGCTTTGTGCCCTTTACTGGACTGAGTTCGAAGGGTGTTGTGAGGGATTTGCGGTCGGTATCAGCCGATTTCTGAAGATTTCATACCTTAACCCTCTATTCACTTTCTAAGAGATATAAAATGCCAACCATAAAGACTGCAACTCTTAAATCAATTTTTTCCTCGTGCCTCTTTTTGCTAACAACTTTACTAATGCAGGCGCAAGTAGGAATTGGAACAAATAATCCAGCTGCATCTGCGCAACTTGATGTAAGTAGCACATCCAAAGGATTTTTACCTCCGAGGATGACTACTGCAAAGCGGAATGCCATTTCAAATCCTGCTAATGGTTTGATTATTTTTAATACAAGAATTAATGCACTGGAAGTTTGTATTTCTGGTGCATGGTATCAGTTGACATCTAGTTTGTCAACAGCATCTAATGTAACATCCTACCATTATGTACGTAGTGTATCAGGTATTTATTCATTTAATGGTACTGCATGGGCTGCTTTATCCACAAATACGCCAGCTAATTTATCATTAGATCATTATATAGGTCAAATTGATGAAAAATCGTATTTTAAAGTTGGTAATGATCTCTACTCCTTTGATGGTACAACATGGACAACTGTATCATCCAATATACCAGTTAATGTAGAAAGCTCTACTTACCTAGGAGTTGTTTATGGGAAAGCGTATCACAATGTATATAATGGATCGGCATATGGACTTTATTCCTTTGATGGTACAACATGGACAACTGTATCATCCAATACACCAGCTATGGCATCGAGCTCAAGTTATCTGGGCGTAATTAATGGAAAAGCATATCATCATGTCAGCAATGTGCTTTATCAATTCGATGGTACAACATGGACGACTGTATCATCCAATACCCCAGCTATGGCATCGAGCTCAAGTTATCTGGGCATAATAAATGGCAAAGCATATCACAATATTAGTGGCTCTCAACTTTATGATTTTAATGGTACCACCTGGACACCTGTAACACCGAATATATCACTCAATGCAGGAATCAGGAATTATCTGGGCATAATAAATGGCAAAGCATACCATTATGTTTATGATGGATCAACATCATCATATAAACTTTATTCCTTTGATGGAAGCTCATGGGTAAATTTATCTTCAATTATTAACCCAAGCGGATCTTTTGGAGGATGGCTAACAATGACGGCTTCGAGTCTTATTGCCGAATTCTAAAATTTAATAAATCCTCTACTTATCTATAAGAGGGCATCATATGCATGTATTGGTGTATTTTGTTGACTATGTATATTTCCTGTCCGCTTGAGCGTGCATGTACTAATAGCTATTAAATAAAAAGTCCAGTACTTCGTGCCGAACTTTTTATTCGTGCCCAGGACTGATTGTGTTCGCTTTGCTCACACAACACAATAAATTGGTCTTACCCAAAGCCTTTCCCACGCCTTCGGCGTGGGCGGTCGTTTTCCCTTGTTCGCTTTTGAAAGCAAGCTTTCAACGTTCACAATGAAAAACGCCCCTCCAACTTCGTTGGAAAGGCGTTCGTGCCCAAGACTGGATTCGAACCAGCACGCCGTTTCCAGCGCTCCCACCGCAAGGTAGTGCGTCTACCAATTTCGCCACCTGGGCCCACTCCTTTAGAAAAGGGGATGCAAATATAAGAAACTATTTTGGCAGGGTTATAGCGAACGTAGTTCCTTTACCTACCTCGGATTGCTTAACAAAAAGCTTTCCGTTGTGAAACTGTTCAACAATTCTTTTTGATAAAGTGAGGCCCAACCCCCAGCCTCTTTTCTTGGTGGTAAACCCAGGATTGAAAACTTGAGAAATTTCATTCTTTGGAATTCCTTTCCCCGTATCAGCAATTTCGATTTGTATCGTTCGAACGTCTTCGGTGATTGAAACAGAAACAGCTCCCCCACCATTCAAGGCATCTAATGCATTTTTCAGCAGGTTCTCAATTACCCAATTGAACAAGGGTGGTGACAATTGTACATACAACGGCTGGCTTACCGGTACCTGCATTGAAAATTGCACGCCAGCACCCGCTCTCTTCTTCATGTAATCCACCATCTCCTGAATCTGAGTAACCAACTCCGTTTTTTCCAATTGCGGCTTACTTCCAATTTTTCCAAATCGATCAGAGACCAATTGCAAACGGCGCACATCTTTTTCCAACTCAGGTATGATCTTTTCTGTTCCGGGTATATCGCGCAGCATTTCCAACCATCCCTCTAAAGAGGAAACTGGAGTTCCTAGCTGATGAGCGGTCTCTTTAGCCATACCCGCCCATACTTGATTTTGAGAGGAGAGATAACTGCTACGAAGAGAAATTAGAATAAGCGCAATGAATAAAGCAACTATACAAAGTTGTAAGATTGGAAAATAGCGAACCTGATTGAGTAATGAAGATTCCCCGTAGTAATAACGATTTTGCCTTGAGGATACAAGAGGATCAGTCCAGATAACAGGAGGATGCTGTTCTTTAAATAGCTGCAACTGCTTGGACAAAAAACTAGCATTAGCAGCAACCTTTGCCGTATCCAAATTGATATAATTCAGAATACTATCCCTTTCATTGGTTTCAATAATCGGAATAGTTTTGTTCTCGGTTAGAATACGTGTGGCAAAAAGAATTTCCGCATCCACAGGAGCACGAATTAGAAACTGTGAAGCCTCTGCCCATTGTTCCACCACCTGTCGCTCTCGGATGGCAATTTTTTTTGCCAAAAACTGAGAATAGAAGATAGTGCCCGATACAATCAGAATCGCTAATAGCGCCACTAAGTTTTTCCAATGCAAAAAAGCACGAAGCATGCATCGAATTTAAGAGGATTAACAGGCTTACCCTAATTTTGCTTCATTAATTTAACCATGCCCCACCCGCGCGTTGCTGTTGTAATCCTGAATTGGAATGGAAAAGCCTTACTGGAACAATTCTTGCCTTTCTTAGAAAAATCTAGTTATCCAAATCTGGAATTAATTGTTGCCGACAATGGCTCTAGCGATAATTCTGTTTCTTTTCTACAACAGCATTATCCACAAATCAAAATAATAAAGCTCTCCCAAAACATAGGGTATGCTGGGGGATACAATGCAGCTTTGCAAGAAGTAGGGGCTAGTTATTATATCTTATTGAATTCTGACGTGGAAGTAAGTACAGACTGGATTGAGCCCATGGTGGACCTCATGGAGTCCAATTCCACTATTGCAGCTTGTCAGCCCAAATTGCTTTCCTATCATCATAAAAATCAATTTGAATATGCAGGTGCCTGCGGTGGATGGATTGACAGCTTTGGCTACCCCTTTGCAAGAGGACGTGTGCTAGAGGATTGCGAAACAGATCACGGACAATACAATACACCCGCTCCCATTTTCTGGGCCAGTGGTGCAGCATTCTGCATTCGAGCCCGTGTATTTCATGAAATGAATGGATTTGATGCAAGCTTTTTTGCGCACCAAGAGGAGATCGATCTTTGTTGGCGACTTCAGCGGAGAGGATATCAAATTTACGCCTGCCCCAAATCAATTGTTTGGCATGTTGGCGGTAGTACCCTCCCCAAGGGTAATTCACAGAAAACATTCCTTAATTATCGGAACAATTTGTGGATGCTAGCCAAGAACCTCCCCTTTACTACATTGTGTTGGGTTTTACCTATACGCTTTGCACTTGATGCATTGGCAGCTTATAAAGCTCTTTTTAGTGGAGATCCAGGCTACTGGTGGGCAGTCGCAAAATCTCATTTTGCCTTGATCAAAAAATTGTTTTCATGCATTGGCAACGCTAGCAATAAAGACCCCAAAACCAACAAACTTTCCGGACGCTATAATGGTTCGATTCTCTTGGACTATTTCATAAAAGGCAAAAAAACTTTCCTTGAGATCACAAGCACTAACGCTTGATTTTTTAATTTTTTTCACCTTATTTTTGCACCACAATTTTTTGAAATGAACGCACAACAGGAATATCAGCAGGAACTTGAAAAAATTCAGCAATCCGATTTTAAACACAACTGGGTTTCCTCTTCAGGTTTTCTATTTTACTTACAAGTTGGATGCCTCATCGCCTTTATGTTTGGAGCTTGTTCCATGCTCTACACGAAGCGCTACGAGAAAATTGACGTTCCGGTGCAGGAAAGCACCCTGTATACCCCCAAGTACAAATAACAAAAGGGCTTTTTTAAAATCGGACAAACCCCTAATTTTGTCCTCCCGTTGCCGAAAGGCAACTAGTTCTTTATCCGCGGAAGTAGCTCATTTGGTAGAGCACGACCTTGCCAAGGTCGGGGTGGCCGGTTCGAGCCCGGTCTTCCGCTCCAAAAAATCCTCTCTTAACCAAGAGGGGATTTTTTTTACCACGAAGCCCTGGTGGTGAAATTGGTAGACACGCAGGACTTAAAATCCTGTGGCCAGCAATGGCCGTATCGGTTCAACTCCGATCCGGGGCACGAAGCCCTCCTGGTACCAGGAGGGCTTTTTAATTTCCAATACCCCCTATTCGATTCCGAAAAAAGAGCGGCTTCCCTCGTAAATTTGATCAAACACCACCCATGTCGATAGAAATTACCTGTCCAAAATGTGGCCATCCATTTGCGCCGGAGGCTGTGATCCGCGAGGAAATAGAAAAAGAAGTTAGAAATGAAGCGGCAGATTGGAAGAAGAAAAAAAATGAAGAATACCTGCAAAAATTAGAGGAGGAGAAAAAACGCATTGAAGAAATTGCCGCCCAAAAAACCAGAGAGCATATTGAATCCGAATACAAGAACAAACTCACACACTTGCAAGAGACCAATAAGTCTTATGAGGATAAATTGAAAGAAGCCCGTCAGCAGCAACTAGAATTTCTAAAGAAGGAACAGGAATTAAAAGACAAAGAGCAAGAACTGGAAATAAATGTTCAGAAAAAATTGCAAGAAGAAAGAGAAAAGCTTTCAATTGATTTAAGAAAACTAGAAGATCAACGACTTGCTGCAAAAGAAACCGAATACCAATTACGGTTGAAAGAGATGGAAGAAAAATTGGAAGCCCAACGAAAACTAGCAGAAGAGATGAAACGCAAAGTGGAGCAGGGAAGTATGCAATCACAGGGTGAAGCACAAGAATTGTTATTGGAAGAATTGATACGCACTGCCTTCCCCTTTGACTTAGTTGAAGAAGTGGGAAAAGGAGTAAGAGGAGCTGACTGCATAC
This sequence comes from Bacteroidota bacterium, assembly GCA_005791465.1. Taxonomy (GTDB): domain Bacteria; phylum Bacteroidota; class Bacteroidia; order Chitinophagales; family Chitinophagaceae; genus JJ008. The sequence goes on from SXWI01000046.1 coordinate 37,335, forward strand.
AAACGGTTCGTGATAAAATGGGGCAACCTTGCGGGCGAATCATTTTCGAGAGTAAAAGAACCAAAGAGTTTTCACCAGAATGGATTGAAAAATTGAAAGCTGATCGCATTTCACAAAGTGCAGATCTGGCTGTGTTGGTTACGCAAGCATTCCCAAAAGACATGCAGCAATTTGGAGAACGTGAAGGAGTATGGATCTGCTCCTTTGCTGAAGTAAAACCTATCATTCAAATTCTGCGTGACCTACTGATAAAACTGAATCAACAATCGCGCAATCAGGAAAACAAGGGAGACAAAATGCAACTACTGTATGACTACCTGGTCAGTGGTGAGTTTTCTGCACAGTGGCAAGCAATTCGGGAGGGATTCATGAACATGAAAATCTCTATTCAAAAAGAGCGAGATGCCATGGAAAAACTGTGGAAGTCCCGGGAAAAGCAATTGGAAAAAGTCTTGTTGAATGCGGCTCATATTCGGGGATCCATCGAAGGCATTGCTGGCGCCGAAGTGAACCTGAATTTATTGGAGGACGGCCCCCTGGACACTGACGAATAAAAATCAGGCGTGTACCCAGGTAAGTACATGAGAATCCCAACATTTGTACCCCACACGCAGAGGCTCTTCCTGAAAAGCTGTTTCAAAAAGTAGCTGTGAGACCTCAGGTAAGACCGATTTCAATTTCAGATCCCGAATAAAATCGACTCCAGATTCGCCCTGCCATTTGTACAATGATTCTTTTGCAGACCAGCATAGTGTAAGCCATTGGGCCGCCACCTCTGTTTCTTGTAGTGTTTCCAATTTTATTGTAGTCTGCAAACATTCTTGTTCCTGATCGCTTAAAAATTTATGACGAATACGAAATATGCGTTCGCCCACCCCTTCTACATCAACACCAACACGGCTCTTCGGAGAAATAATGGCTGCTGCAAAATCTGTGGTATGTGAAAAGGAGACATGCTGAGGACCTCCTTCCAGATATGGCTTTCCGGATGGACTTAAAACAAGTTGGGCTAATGGAAATTGGGGGAATAAGGCAAGTAAGGTTGCACGAGCTGCCAAATGCTGCTTTTTGACTTCCTCATGGGGTATATGACGAACAGGATCGATGTATTGTTCAAAAAAAGACAGTGATTCGGTTATTTCCCACAAGGCCAATTTAGCCCCGGCTGAAAGCTGTTGTTGAAAAATAATCGGCATAATAGAGCGATTCCTGATTAATTTGCCGCAAATCAAAACGAATATACGATTATGATTCTCTCTGACACTCGGATTTTAGAAGAGATTGAAAAAGGCACTATCAAGATTTCTCCCTATACTCGGGAGTGTTTGGGCAGCAACTCTTACGATGTTCACCTAGGAAAAACATTGGCAACGTACAAAGAGCATCAGATTGATGCCAAGAAACATAACCTCATCGAATATTTTGAAATTCCAGATGATGGTATTGTACTTTATCCGCATATATTTTATTTAGGCGTAACAGAGGAGTATACTGAAACGCACGCGCATGTTCCTTTTTTAGAAGGAAAATCCTCTACAGGTAGACTGGGGATAGACATTCATGCAACCGCAGGAAAAGGAGATGTTGGGTTTTGCGGAAACTGGACATTGGAAATTTCCGTTAAGCAGCCTGTAAAAGTTTATAAAGGCATGCCCATAGGACAATTGATCTATTTCCCCGTGGAAGGACCGATCGAAGTTGCCTACAATCAGAAGAAAAATTCTAAGTATAGCAACCAGCCCAACAAGCCGGTAGAAAGTATGATGTGGCGAAACAAATTTTAGTTCACAACGCTTCCCACCCTTCTTTTCTTACCCAGGCCATTAACCAACGCAACACCTGACTGTAGCTTTGCTTTCCTTGAGGCTGTTCATTCGCTTGTAAGAAATAGTCGTACCCCTGCATCACCAACTCTTCCAATGGAGTTTGGTATTGCTGATAAAAGAATTTCAATTCCTGTATATCAGCCTGAACTTGCTTATTACGTTCCATCCGAATTTGGTTGGCACGTGCGGAGTCTACCTGATATAAAATAGAATGCGCATAGAGATACATATCTAAATAAGCTGCATACCGGAAAAGGGGCTCTTGTGCATCTTTGCAAACTAAAAAACCTACAAAGTTCGCCTCGCTTTCCTTGGCATAACCAAGCTGGTGGGCTATTTCATGTGTAGCAACAAAAGGTCTCAAAAAAACTGGAATAGTAGTGTTGACCTGCCCCTCCCCCGTAAATGGATTATAATACCCTTGAAATCCTAAATAGTTACCTAAATAACTATATATCGAAGGTTTAACAGCTCCAAGCTTGGCTTCCAAAAAAGGATAACGCAGTGAAGCCTGCTGCACTTCCGATTCTGCCCTGTTAAAAAGTTTTTCTTTTTGCTTGAATTGTTGACGCGTTGTGCTACCAACTAAGCCTGAGTATCTATTTGCCTGTGTTAATAGATGAACGGTGAGTGTGTCAATTTCAGTTTGACTTACAAGTAATGGCTGAAGCTTCAATTGATATCCAATACCAAGACGGTTATAATTTAAACCCCAGCATAAATTAAAAACAACATAAACAACTAGTGCCGCAAAACAAAAATTCCGAAGACCAGCTAACCAATATGCTCGCGTGTGCGACCCGGCAATTACTCGTTTTATCACAGATATTGCCTTGCCAATGCCATACAAAGCAACTAGGCCATACAGGAAATCTCCTACACTGAGGGGTAACCAATTTAATGCACTTCTCATGAGGCTGGACATAACTGGATAAATCCCCTGACTATAAAAGACCTCGACTTGCTTTGCATTCGTGGCGAACAACCGTATTACAAGCACAAAAACAATCAGCACTACCCAGCCCCACCTCTTGCGAAAGGCTCCGAATAGCCTCAAAAGGGAGGATGATGCAGGATTTGTTTTTATTCCTCTCATAATCAAATGATTATAAAATATTTCTTTGCCTAAAAGTATGAAAAGTTTATCTTAACTTTGCGCACGCTGAAAAGGAGTACTATGGGTCGACGCCGGGAGTACGATATTGCCTTTGTGGGTTTAAAACCTGGGATTCATGAATTCACTTACCCGATCAGCGATAAGTTCTTTACAGTATTTCAAGAACAGGACTTCAAAAATTGTAAGGCCAATGTTCGTCTTTTACTCGAAAAGCAGACTGGATTTTTCCTACTTACATTCGAGATTGGCGGCACGCTTGAAGTTACCTGTGACCGTTGCAATGGCAATCTGCCTCTTGAACTTTGGGACGAATTTAAGATTACCGTCAAGATGGTGGAAGAGCCCGACCTCATGAATGAGCAAGAAGAAGATCCAGATGTTTTCTACATCAGCCATGGCGAAAGTCATCTGAATGTGGAAGAGTGGATTTACGACTTTATTAATTTAAGTCTACCGATGCAAAAAGCATGTGAGTTCGAAAAAATGGATGGCCCCAATTGCAACAAAGCAGCACTTGAATTACTAAAAAAAATGAATCAGGATCCTGAATCAGAAAGTGAAAAAAAATCAATCTGGAAAGGATTAGACCAATTTAAAAATTTATCATAATTCGCAAAATAGGAACGTATGCCAAATCCAAAACGAAGACACAGTCAGCAGAGAAGTGCTAAACGCAGAACCCACTATAAAGCATCTGCTGTTACCCTCTCACAAGATGGTACAACAGGAGAAACTCATTTGCGTCACCGCGCGCATGTAAGTGAGGGAAAGCTTTACTACAAGGGTAAGTTAGTTGCTGAAAAAGCGCCCCTGAAAGCTTAATTGCATTTATTTGCTCACCAAATTCCAAATACCGGAACCCCGCGGGTGCTGGATTTGGAATTTCGCATTTAAAAAAGCATGAAGATTGGAATTGACATGATGGGCGGGGACTTTGCACCGCTGGAAGCCGTAAAAGGTGTTAAATCCTACTTGAATACAGGATCCCCCTCTTCGCTTTGCCTGATAGGTGATCAGCCTATACTTGAAAAATTATTGATGGAGCATGGAATTGAGCCCGGTGCTTTTACTATTCAGCATGCCCCTACAGTCATAGGGATGAACGAGCATCCAACTCGAGCCTTGAAAGAAAAACCTGATTCCTCAATTGCTGTTGGATTTGGTTTATTAGCTGCCAACAAGATTGATGCATTCCTCAGTGCTGGCAATACCGGCGCAATGTTAGTAGGTACGCACTTCAGCATTAAACCCTTGGAAGGTGTTATTCGCCCAACCATCTCTACCATCATTCCCAAAGCAGACGGCAAAACAGGTATTCTCCTGGACGTGGGCTTAAATGCAGATTGTAAGCCTGAACAACTGAACCAGTTTGCTACGATGGGCACTATTTATGCGCAACAAATATTGGGAATCGAAGAACCTACTACTGGACTAATTAACGTTGGTGAAGAAGAAGGAAAAGGAAATCAACTAGCCCAAGCTACTTACCCTTTGCTGAAAGAAAATCAAACTATTCGTTTCATTGGTAATATTGAGGGCAGGGATATCTTAAAGTCTAAAGCGGATGTAATGGTCTGTGATGGGTTTACAGGCAACATCATTCTTAAAATGGCAGAATCCATCTATGATATTGCCAAGCAACAACAGATTCATAATGCCTATTTTGATCGTTTTAATTTTGAAGATTATGGTGGGACACCTATCCTTGGTGTTGCCAAACCTGTATTGATCGGACATGGCATCTCCGGTGAAAAAGCATTTCTGAACATGTTACTCCTCGCTGAGAAAATGATCCAGAAAGACGTGATGACTACCCTGCAAAAAGCATTGCAAGCATAAGAAAAAGAAAAGGCCGTCTTGAGACGGCCTTTTTTGTGATCCCGCTGGGACTCGAACCCAGGGCCCCAACATTAAAAGTGTTGTGCTCTACCAACTGAGCTACGAGATCAACCAATTTTAGGAGTGCAAAAATAAGCCCCTACCCTAATTACACCAAAACTTTTTAGGTCGATTTATCAACTCTTTTTCTTCAATTTTAAAGTAGGTTTGTAGATAGATGCAATCAATGGATTTTTTCAACGGAAAAGTCGTGGTCGTTACAGGCGGCACAGACGGGATTGGTAAAGCATTAGTAGAGCAATTACTGAATGCTGGCGCCCGCGTCTCTACCTGTGGCAGGAAACAGGATAAAATCTACCAATTACAAAAGGAATTTTCGAACAGCTCTCTTCATTGCATGGTAACGGATGTGAGCAGTGAAAATGATTGTCGATTATTTATAGAACGCACATGCTCAGCTTTTGGCGGGATAGACATATTAATCAACAATGCTGGTATCTCTATGCGAGCGCTGATGAAAGACGCTTCCATTGAAGTAATCCGTAACGTGATGGATATAAATTTCTTTGGCACGGTTTATTGTACCCGATTTGCACTTTCATCGATTATTGAACGAAAAGGAACCATTGTTGGCGTTTCCTCCATTGCAGGGTATAGAGGGTTACCAGGACGAAGTGGTTATTCAGCAAGTAAGTTTGCCTTACAGGGCTGGCTGGAATCTTTGCGTACCGAAATGATGGAAGAAGGTGTCCATGTGATGTGGGTCTGCCCTGGTTTTACTACTTCCAACATCAGACATGCTGCGTTGAATAAAGACGCAGAAGCTCATGGAGAAACTTCCATGGATGAGGGTAAAATGATGTCTGCAAGCGAATGTGCAAGACATATTCTTGATTCTATTTTCAAAAGAAAAAGAACGCTGGTGCTTACTTTCACCGGTAAAAGAACTGTTTTCTTAAACCGATTCTTTCCTGCGTGGGCAGATAAATTAGTACACCGGTTCTTTTTTAAAGATGGTAAACTGATCCAGTAAATTATGGCGCTAATCACGCTTACATCCGATATTGGTAGCCCAGACTATTTAGTTGGAGCCATCAAGGCACAATTACTTCAATTGATTCCGGATGCCCAGCTAATTGATATTTCTCATCATATTCCCCCTTTCAATTACCCACAGGCCTCTTATGTCTGCAGAAGTGCCATTCGTCACTTTCCTCCATTTAGCTTTCATCTTATTTTGGTAGACTTATTCGCAATTCCTCCCAAGCAATTACTGCTTGCCTTTCATCAGGATCACTATTTTCTAACAGCCGATAATGGATTACTGAGTATGATTCTGGAAGGCACCCCAGCAATGGTGATTGGAATTCCCCTTGATGAAACCATCAGTAAAACTACACTCCAGTTGACTGAGGTGATGGGAAATGTGGTTAATCGAATCAACAAGGGAGAAGCAATTCAGCGGTTGGGTACTCCCGACATACGCTTTCAGGAAAAGAAGCACTTACAGCCCATCATTGAGCAACAATTTATAGAGGGACAGATTATTTTTATTGACAGTTTTGAAAATGTAATTGTCAATATCACACGAGAGCAATTCGAAGAGAACAGAAAAGGACGCGGATTTCGTATCATTTTCCGGGGTGACGAAACAATCGACCAGCTGAGCGAAAGCTATGCCGATGTTTCAGAAGGGGAAAAACTGGCCCTTTTCAATAGCGCAGGTTATCTGGAAATAGCAATTAATAAAGGGAATGCCGCCGGACTGTTTGGTTTAAAGGGTTATTCGGAAAAAAGCCGGCAGGGACAATTAGCCTACCAAACCGTAAGAATCTATTTCCAATAATCTTCCTAAATCTTAACAAAAAGGCCCACCCTATTTTGCCTCGTTAAACCCTATTTTTGTCGGGTCGTTAAAACACGTTTACATGACATTCAGAAAAGCCAACAATGTGACCGGATGGACGGTCTTCCTCATTGCTCTTGCCACATATGTGTTAACTCGAGAAGCCCGAGGCAGTTTATGGGATACGGGAGAATTTATCGCAAGTGCAAAAGGACTGCAACTTCCACACCCTCCCGGTGCACCTCTTTTTGTTTTATTAGGTCGCTTTTTTGTTATCTTATTTGGAGACGGGCCCCTCAGTGCTGCCAGTGCCGTAAACTTTTTAAGTGCACTTGCCAGTGCTGCTACAATACTTTTCCTTTTCTGGAGTATTACTCATTTTGGAAGAAAGCTCTACAACACACAAGAGGATAAGCTATCCGTAGCTCAGATCAACATGATTTTAGGTGCGGGACTGGTTGGGTCATTGGCCTATACTTTTTCTGACTCTTTTTGGTTTAGTGCAGTGGAAGGAGAAGTATATGCGCTCTCCTCTTTTTTTACAGCATTGGTATTTTGGGCCATGTTGAAATGGGAACAGGCAGACGAAAGAGCAGGGATTAATTCGGTTGACCGTTTGCGTGCTGACCGATGGATAGTTTTCTTATTTTTTATGATGGGATTATCAATAGGCGTACACCTATTGAACTTGTTGACAATTCCCGCCATTGTTATGATCTATTATTATCGCCGGTACACAGTAACCACTAAAGGATCTATTTATGCTTTTCTCATTGGATGTTTAATCACTGGTCTTGTCCAGGTTGGTATCATTCAATATTCGATGAAAGCAGCGGGACTGGTAGATATCTTTTTTGTCAACTCACTTGGACTTCCCTTCTTCTATGGATTTGCAATCTATTTTATTGCATTAATTGGGTTAGTGCTAGGAGGTCTACTTTTCACAGCTGCAAAGTTTTCTTCTTCCAAATTAATTAGCTGGTTTGTTGCGTTCCTCCTTTTGATGGCACTCCCCTTTGTCTATGTACCTGGAGATGGGGTAAAATTTATACCCTTACTTCTGCTAATCAGCGTTGCCGTTACTGCAGGATATTTTTTAAAACCATCCTCGCTCCGAATATTGAAACTATCACTTTGGTGTTATCTATTTATGCTGTTGGGATATTTTATGTATTTCACGGCGCTTATTCGCTCAAATGCTAATCCAGGCATTGACATGAATAATGTAGACAATCCAATCAGCTTGGTTTACTACCTGAGCAGAGAACAATACGGAAGCGCCCCCTTGATTTATGGCCCACACTTTGCCGCAGATCCTTCCAAAGATTTGGTGCAAGATGAACCCTTTGTAGAAAGCGAAATGAAATATATCAAAGGGAAGGATAGTTATATTCCTATTGGAAGAACACGTGATTATAACTACAACAGTGATGTTAAACAACTATTCCCCCGAGTATGGGACTCCAGCGATGACGTATATCATGCTCAGTTCTATTCAGAGTGGCTGGGACTTGGACAAGATCCGCAATCGGGGGCCTATGAGGCACCCAGTTACGGAGATAATATCAATTGGTTTTTTAGCTATCAGATGAGTTTGATGTACTGGCGTTATTTCATGTGGAATTTTGCCGGAAAACAAAATGACATACAAGGACTAGGAAATAAACGGGATGGCAACTGGATCTCGGGTATAACTCCGTTGGATAATGCTAGACTGGGCGATCAGTCAAGATTACCGCAAAGCATCCAGCAAAATGCGGCTAAAAACCAATTTTACTTTCTCCCCTTTTTACTAGGAATAATTGGCTGTGTGTTTCAATATCTACGAAACAGAAAAGACTGGATTGTTAGTTTCCTCCTATTCTTCTTTACCGGGATAGCTGTTGTACTCTACCTGAATCAGCCAGGCAACCAACCTCGTGAACGTGATTATGCGTACGTGGGATCCTTTTTTGCATTTGCAATTTGGATAGGTCTAGCTGTAATTGCTTTTGCGATAATGGCACAGGAAAAAATCGAGAAAATGACCAGCCGTGATTTTTTAATCTATACTGGATCGCTAGCCTTTTTAGTAACCTTCATGAGTTGCTTTCCTGGAAATGGAGATGGTGCTATGATCAATGCGGTTGCAGCGGGATTAATGGGTGTAGGACTGGCCGCTGGACTTCCTCTTCTATTAAAACAATTCAGCAAAGGAAATGGAGGCTCTTCAACGATAGCATGGTTCGCGGTGGTACTTTGCGCGCTTGTTCCCACATGGATGAGTGTACAAAATTGGGACGACCACGATCGAAGCAATAAAATCACAGCACCTGATATGGCACGTGATTACCTTGAAAGTTGCGCTCCCAATGCAATTCTGTTTTCATTTGGTGATAATGACACTTATCCGCTTTGGTATGCACAGGAGGTGGAAGGTATACGTACGGATGTTCGCGTTGTCAATAACAGTTTACTTGGAATTGACTGGTATATTAACCAATTGCGTTACAAAATCAATGAAGCCGACTCCATCGATATGATATGGTCTGCTGATAAAATTGAAGGCAACAAGCGAAACTATGTTTTATATAATCCGGTAAGCGGGATTGACCAAGAAGCGTTTTACGACTTATATGATCTCATGAAAGATTATGTAGGTAGCGACGACCCCAGCCGAATGGATAACTCTAGAGGAGAACCGTTAAATATAATCCCGGTCAGTAAAGTAAGCGTGCCAGTAGATCGATCAATCGTATTGCAAAATGGAACTGCCCAACCTGGGGATAGTGTGCTGCCTGCATTGGGCTTTGAATTACCAAAACGTGCGTTACTAAAGAATGATCTGATCATCTTAAACATTATTGCAGCCAATCAATGGCGCAGACCCATTTATTTCACATCTCCCATGGGTGAATTAGGATTTGGCCCCTACCTACGTAAAGATGGATTGGCTTATCGCCTTGTTCCTGTAATGCCACAATTTTCACAGATGAATTGGGTTGCTGATCAATCGATGCGCTCCAATGGCCTCGGGGGTACCACACTGCGTGATAATAACCTAGACGTACTTTATAAAAATCTAATGGAGAAGTACAGATTTGGTGGCGCAGAACGTAAGGACATCTATTTTGATGAGGAAAACCGAAGACATTTGCTCAACATCAGAACGCTATTTGCAGAAGCTGCAGGTAATCTGGCTGATGCTGGCAAGAAAGAAGAAGCCATAAAAGTGATGAACAAAATTGAGGCATCGATCACACAGGAATCACTCCCCTATGCGATGGTAAGTCGCTATAACAGTCACAACCAGTCCTCATTAATTTATTTAGAGGCGGCCTACAAAACAGGCATGAAAGAGCTAGCTGCAAAGGTCAAGAAGGCAATACTCTCTGATTTGAAACAACAAGAATCCTACTACAACTATATTCAAACTGCAAAGCCAGCTTATTATGGCGGTTTCGAGAGAACAGAAGCTCCGATCAATGAACGATTATTTTCAGTGATAAAAGATATCGAAACCAAATATGAAGGCGTAGACACAAAGGGAAAATAAATTATAACCCCATGGATATCGAATTCAATAAAAATGAAGATCACATGCGGGGGCTGCTCAGTCAGCTTCGGCAAATAAGTGAACAGATCCATTGGGGAGGAGGGAAAAAAGCTGTCGAAAAACAGCATGAGAAAAATAAGAAAACAGCCCGAGAACGCGTAGAGTATTTGCTTGATAAGGATCGTCCATTTATTGAAATCGGTACTTACGCAGGATATGGAATGTATGCTGAACATGGTGGCTGCCCTGCCGGAGGAACTGTAGCGGGCATTGGCTATGTTAACGGCAAGCAATGTGTAGTTGTAGCAAACGACCAGACTGTTAAGGCAGGCGCTTGGTTCCCCATCACCGGGAAGAAAAACCTGCGTATGCAGGAAATAGCGCTAGAGAATCATTTGCCCATCATCTATCTAGTAGATAGCGCAGGCGTTTATCTCCCCTTGCAAGACGAGATTTTTCCAGACAAAGAACACTTTGGTAGAATATTCAGAAACAATGCAAAACTGAGTGCTGCAGGGATTCCACAGATAGCTGCAGTGATGGGTGCCTGTGTAGCAGGAGGAGCTTATCTCCCGGTGATGAGTGACGAAATGTTGATGGTAGAGGGAAGCGGATCCGTATTCCTCGCGGGTTCTTATTTAGTAAAAGCTGCCATTGGTGAAGAGATAGATAACGAAAGTCTGGGAGGTGCAAAAATGCACGCCAATCTAAGCGGTACCGCAGATGCTACTTTTCCAACAGAGGAAGCCTGTCTAGATCATATTAAAAAGTTAATCCAACTGTTAGCTGATCGACCCACGGCAGGTTTTAATAGAATCATACCCAAGCAACCCGCTACCTCCCCAGAGCAACTTTATGGACTTTTCCCAAAAGATGGCAAGCCTTACGAAATAATGGATTTAATTCAATGTTTAGTAGATGCTGATAGCTTTCAACCGTACAAACCTTCCTATGGAAAATCGATCTGTTGTGGCTACGCCCGTATTGAAGGATGGGCCGTTGGCATTGTAGCAAATCAGCGAAAAATTGTAAAAAGTGGGAAGGGCGAAATGCAAATGGGTGGTGTAATCTATAATGATAGTGCTGATAAAGCGGCCCGGTTTATTCTAAACTGCAACCAAAAAAGAATTCCCCTGGTCTTTTTACAAGATGTCACTGGGTTTATGGTGGGTAGCAGGAGTGAACAAGCCGGCATTATTAAAGACGGCGCCAAGCTTGTGAATGCAGTCGCAAATTCCATAGTACCAAAATTTACAGTAATTGTTGGAAACTCATTTGGAGCAGGGAATTATGCAATGTGTGGAAAAGCCTATGACCCACGCTTGATTGTGGCATGGCCCACAGCCAAAATTGCTGTGATGGGGGGTGAGGCTGCTGCTAAAACGCTTCTACAAATTGAAGTTGCCTCCCAAAAAGCAAAAGGCAAAACAATAGATGCTCAATCGGAGCAGGAGCTCTTAGCCTCGATTACTAAGAAATACCAGGAGCAAATGAATCCATTATATGCTGCAGCTCGACTTTGGGTAGATGAAATTATTGATCCGGCCAATACTCGAACTGTTTTAGCAGAAGGAATCGCTGCCTCGAATCAGGCTCCCCTCCCAGCCTCCTTACAAAATGGGGTGTTTCAAGTTTAATTTTTACAGATGTCCGAACCTGTGTTAATTTATACGGATGGTTCTTCCAGAGGTAATCCTGGCCCAGGAGGGTATGGAATAATTTTAAAATATGGTGGGCATGAACGCGAACTTTCAAAAGGGTTTAGACACACCACCAACAACCGAATGGAGTTACTGGCGGTTATTGAAGGACTAAAAGCCCTCAGAAAAAAAGGGATTTCCGTGATTGTCTACTCAGACAGTCAGTATGTAGTAAAGGCTATCAAGGAAGGTTGGCTAAAAAAATGGATAGCAAACAACTTTAAAGGAGGCAAGAAGAACCCGGATTTATGGAAAGAACTCTACTCCTTACTTCAGGAAAATGAGATAAACTTCCGTTGGATTAAAGGACACGCAGACAATCCATTCAATAATAGATGCGATCAATTAGCTACTAACGCAGCAATCAATAATGGTCATGAAATTGATCAATATTATGAGAAGAATCAACCCTAACTAAAACAGCCCAGGATCAACTAAGCCGAAGTTCGAGTTTCCGAAGGGATAGGTAGTTAAAAAATACAAGTGTTGCTGGCAAAAAGATAAAAGTAGCTATCAGCGAATTTTTATAAAAGGGTAAGCCAGCGATTAAACAAGTAAAAAGGCCGGTTGCATCTTTTGTATAAACTACTTCCGCAGCTTGCAACCAAACAAGTCCATTGGATAAGAAAAAGAAGACAGTAGGTGCAAAAACAGCAGCTAATCCAATATTGCGGTAAGAAGCTGCTTTGAAAACAAATCCCATATATGTGCAGCTCAACAATAACAGATAATTTTTCCATTGTCCTGCATAGATACCCTGATAATCAAAAAGGTCATTTATATAAAGCAGCTGTATTGAAATATCGCTGACCAATAATGCAACGATTGAAAAGAAAAACACCCACTCACTACGTCTGAATACAAACCCGGAGAAAAGTGCAATTGCCAATACCGGAGAAAAGCCAGAAAGGGCGATCTCGGGACCAAAAAAGTATTTGCAAAGGGTTGTGATTAGCGCAAGTACCAAGGTGAACATGGCAGTTTTAAGAGAAAAAGACATATGCAAAATTATTTTTTGGGTTTGAACAAAATTAACTGAATTGGAGCAATTGAACAGACAACTTATTCACTACTGTGGATAGCAGAGGAAGCTAAATACAGTACCGTATCCTCCTTAGATTGTAAATGAAGAACCCCCTTCCCCTCCCAGTACGCCGAAAGCTTACCTTGTTTAAGTGTTATAGACGAAGTGCCTACAACTAACTCTACAGAACCCTGGAGCAACAAGAAAATAATGGGCCCCTCTCCATTTATTTGGTAGGACTTGTTCTCTCTTAAAAAAAGCTGTCCTAGCTTAAAGTCATCCACTGGCGTAGAAAACCACTTAGGCTTTTCCTGTGTGATTAGAGGACTAAATATTACTGGCGAAATACCCTCACAACGCGTGTGCTTTAGAAGTGCCGCTACATCTATGTGTTTCCCCGTCAATCCTCCTCTCAACACATTGTCAGAATTTGCCATGATCTCCACATTTTGTCCCTCCAGGTAGGCATGTGGAATACCAGCATCCTGAAATATAGCCTCCCCCTTATTGAGCGATACAAGGTTGAATAAATAAATGGAAAATATTCCGCGATCCATATGGCCACCTTTGGAATAAATGTGAGCTGCTCTTAAAGCCCAAAATGCTGGATTATTTTTTGGAAAAGGGGTTTGCACTGCTTCTTTTTTCAACCGTAACATTAAAGGACATAGCATTGCATCCACTTGCTCCTGCGACATTTCCATCACAAACTTGTACAATTCCTGATTGCCCCCTTTTTCCCACACAGAAATCAGAGGGATGAATTCAGGTGTATTTGCTAAAACATCTCGAATTAGTTCGGGATGTTTGAACCCATGCAATAGCCAAAAGGGTCCCAGAGCCACCATCAATTCTGGTTTGTGATTCTGGTCTTTGTAATTTCGGTAGGGAGCATCAATGGCAATACCGGCCTCATTCTCCAATGCAAATTCTCGAATAGCCGCTTCTCGAGTAGGATGAACCTGTATAGAGAGCATTTCCTTTACATCTAAGACTTTCAAAAGAAATGATAAAGCAACTCCCTTCTCAGAAAGAGGACGGCTCGTCCCATTGCCATCAACCAGACTGGACATTCCCTGTGGGTGCGTTCCCATCCAATATTCAGCAAATGGCTTTTTAGTAGTATTATCCACTCCCAACAATTGAGGAAGAAAAGAATCACCTCCCCAATCATAGTTTTTTACAACTCCTTCCAGAAAATAGATAGCACTCATAGAACTTGAATCATATACTTGGTGTAAAGATAAAGGATGGCAAAACACATTAAATTAGGAATCGAGGGGGAATGTATAGCTGCTGATTGGCTTCAAAAGATGGGGTATCAATTAATTGATAGAAACTGGCGTTATAGCCACCTTGAAATTGATATCGTTGCCATGCAAAAACAAACACTGCATTTTATAGAAGTCAAAACAAGATCCAGCAATGCCTTTGGTGGTCCAGAGTTAGGAGTAAACAGAAGGAAAATGATACGATTAAAGCGGGCTGCCCACTACTATTTAGATATAAATCCTGGCCATACATGGATACAATTTGACATCGTTGCCATCACATTTAAAGAGGGGGAACCACCACTAATTGAGCTATTCGAAGATGTTTAAGCTTGAACCTCCCTCATCATCTTAGTTACTAACGCGTGTGTAGCTGGGCAACTTTCAACATTCTGATGATGGATATGGGCAAAATCAACGAACTTTTTCTGCAGATGTGGAAACCCGGCACAATCAGCAGGACGAATAGCATATATACTGCATTTATTGTCCTTTTTATTCAGAAACTGACAGGGGGTACTCCTATTGACCCAATCCTTATCTCCACCCCTCTCCTTTTTCAACCACTTTTTCTGAAATTCCGTAACAGTCATTCCAAAATGTTTTGAAATTCTTTTCAGATCACGGGGAGTATAGGTAGGTGTCATTGTCTTACAGCAGTTCGCACAGGTCAAGCAATCAACCTCTTTCCAAACCGCCTTCTCCCAAGCAGCAAGTCTGCTTTCGATTCCACGGGGCTTATTTTTTTCCAGACGTGTTAAATAGAGACGATAAGCACGGCGATCTCTTTTAGCACGAGACAAAAAAGAACGTAGAGAAAATTCCTTTACATTTTTCATAGTGCGCTAAGATAGTTATTCAAAGGGATTAAATTTGTCAAAACACCCCCCATGCGTACCCTGTTTATTTTAATCACTGCTGCCATAATTTCTGCAAGCCTCCAATCTTGCAGCTGGTTTTCCTCTGCTCCGCCTTCATTTTGCGACACCAGCTGTATCAATGAAAACATACGGTTTACGGGAACCAATGAAAACAACCCCTATGTAGAGATAAGCATAGCAAATTGTTTACCCGATACTTTAAGTTGGAGTTATGATGGACTAGGTACCAAGAGAAAAATTGGTTTTGCTTACCTGATCGGAAGAACTGTAAAAATTAATAAATCTTTTGTCAAAGTACAATTCAAAGAAAATCAATACGCTTGGATTTTATTCAATGACTGTATAACAGGGCGCGGCTTTCAAATTAAACTGCCTTACGATAAGGAAACTCCCTTTAGCCTGAAAAGCAGCGGACTTAATCCGTTAGATCCAAAGTTTTCAATCGAGGACGGACTTATTGTCAACACAGACAGGGGCAATCTCTTTGTTGAGGACGCAATCGATGGTAAAAAAGCGATGATGACGTTTGGAGAAAAACTAGACATTGATTACGATGCTATTCACGATCACATAGACAGTGTGGCTGTTACCCGAAACAAGGTATGGGCTAGAATTCGAATAGGAAATGAATGGGTTATTAAAGAGAAAATAATTGTCCTAGAATAGCCCCCATGTGGCAGGTATACCAAAAGGGATTCAAAGCCTGGCTGCAATTAGAAAAATCACTTGCAGAAAATTCCATAGAAGCGTATCTGAGGGATCTGACACTGTTTTGTCGTTTCCTAGATAGCTCAAAGCTGGCCGACTCCCCTGCTGGAGTACAAACGGAACACTTAAGAGTATTCCTGAAGTGGATTCATGAGCATGGATTTTCAGCGGGTTCACAAGCAAGAATTTTATCAGGCATAAAATCATTTTATCGCTACTGTTTACTGGAGCAAATCTGTACAGAAGACCCTACCTCTTTATTGGAAGCACCCAAGAAAAAAAGAGTGCTTCCGGACACACTAAGTTTTGAAGAGATTGAAAAACTTATTGCGCAACTAGATCTGAGCAAACCAGAAAGTACACGTAACAAGGCCATGCTGGAAACTCTTTACAGCTGCGGACTTCGCGTAAGCGAATTGGTCAACTTACAGCTTTCAAAGCTATACCTGGACCTTGGTTTTATCCGAGTGCGCGGTAAGGGAGATAAAGAAAGACTGGTACCCATTGGGGATAGCGCATCACGATACATTCAACTTTACAGACAAACCACTCGACAACAAATAACACCTCAAAAAGGCAAAGAAGACTTCCTATTCCTTAATAAGAGAGGTGGATCAATCTCCCGGGTAATGGTTTTTTACATTATAAGAGACCTGGCTCGTTCTGCAGGGATTCAAAAAACCGTTTCTCCGCATACCTTCAGACATTCCTTTGCAACGCATTTGATAGAGGGCGGGGCCGATTTGAGAGCGGTACAAGAAATGCTGGGGCATTCCAGTATCACCACTACAGAGATTTACACCCACTTGGACCGTGATTTTTTAAGAAAGACCTTACTCGAGTTCCATCCAGGCTTTATGGGAAATCGCTAATCAGCGCTTTCCTTCGATTATGCTATTTTTGTATTTCAAATAAGAAATTACTATGAAAAAATTTATGATGACAGTAGTCTTGATTGGAAGCCTGTTGACCAGTCAAGCACAACTGCGTACTCCCGCCCCAAGCCCTTTGCAAACCATCAAGCAAGATTTTGGCCTTGGGAATATTGAAATCTCCTACTCTAGACCCGCTATGAAAGGACGTAAAATCTTTGGAGATCTGGTGCCCTACGGTAATGTATGGAGAACAGGAGCTAATAGCGCTACCACATTACAGTTCAGCGACGAAGTAACCATTGGAGGCGTGAAGCTGGCTCCTGGCAAATACGGACTCCTCAGCATTCCTAACAAGGACAGCTGGACATTGATTATCTCCAAACAAACAGATGTGACCAGTCCTGCGGCCTATAAACAAGATATGGATGTGGTACGAGTAAACGCCCCTGTTACAAAAGCTAAAGGGCAAACAGAAAATTTCATGATCCAAGTTGATAATATTAAATCAACGCAATGCCAAATAGAACTAAGCTGGGATCAAACTAAAGTTGCATTCACAGTAGAAACTGATGTTGATACTCGGATTATGCAACAGATCACTACAGCTATGCAAGGCGAAAAGCCTCCATATTTTAATGCTGCAATGTATTTCATGGATAACGGCAAAGATTTGAATCAGGCGCTTAGTTGGTTTGAAAAAGCCGCTGCTGCTACGCCTACAGCCTATTGGGTACAACACCAATTAGCTAATTGTCTTGCAAAACTTGGAAAAAAAGCCGAAGCAAAGGCCGCTGCACAAAAATCTAGAGAACTGGCTCTAGCTGCAAAGAATATGGATTATGTGAAATTGAATGATAAATTGTTGGCAGAGTTAAAGTAAAAACAACCATCGATCGTAGAACCGCGTTGGCAACAGCGCGGTTTTTTTATTTTCTGATGTTTCTCCAAATCAATCCTACGCCCTGCCCTGCTAATGCAAAGAACAATACTGCAAAAACCCCCAATGGGTTAAGCCAAAGAAATCCAAGCTTAATGATACCCGTCTTGCTGAAATAAAAAACAAGGATGACCAACGCTTCCGCCAATACAGCTGCCCAAAAAACTAAGGTCCCATTTTTAATCATTGGGAGAAATAAGGCTACTGCAAATATTCCCAACACTACTCCATAAAAAAGTGAGCCCAAAACATTTACAGCCTCAATTAAGCTATTTCCTATGTTGTAGGTAAAGAGCGCAACAATAATACAGAAAATTCCCCAGGCAAGCGTGTACCAGCGTGACCATCGGTACTCCGATTCGTCAGAAATTGATTGTTTGCTGAATCGTCGATGAAAATCAACCATGGTAGCTGCAGCTAGCGAATTAATGGCAGCCGCAATACT
>SXWI01000006.1 GCA_005791465.1 Bacteroidota bacterium
CTTTATGCTCCTGGTAAATCTCGTGTATCGGTGATTGGAGACTTCCCGGGAAGTAATTGGTTGGAACAATCCGCTTTTGCAATGAATCGTACCCAAGATGGTAATTATTGGTGGTTGCGAATTACAGGCCTTACCCCCGGAACAGAATATGCATTTCAATATTTAGTTGACGGTACGCTGAAAGTGGGCGATCCCTACGCGGAAAAAGTGTTAGACCCCTGGAATGATCAATACATCACTCCGGCAACCTATCCTAATCTTAAGCCTTATCCTACAGGAAGAACCACTGGAATTGTAAGTGTATTGCAAACAAATGAACCTACTTATAACTGGACCGTAAACAATTTTACTCGTCCTGATAAAAGAGGGTTGGTGATTTATGAAATGTTGCTTCGTGATTTTGTAGCTGCTCATGATTGGAAAACTCTTCGAGATACCCTTTCATATTTACAACGATTAGGAGTGAATGCAATCCAGTTGATGCCGGTGGGTGAATTTGATGGGAATGAAAGCTGGGGTTATAATCCTTCTTACTTTTTTGCTCCTGATAAATATTATGGCACCAAGAACGCCTTGAAAGAATTTATTGATACCTGCCACCGAAGAGGTATGGCTGTTATACTTGATATGGTATTGAATCATACCACGGGAAGCAATCCATTGGCAGCACTTTATTGGAATAGTACCAGTAATCAACCAGCCGCCAATAATCCTTGGCTTAATGAAACTGCTCGTCATCCTTTTAATGTATTCAACGACTTTAACCACGAGAGTTTAGTTACTCGTTATTTCAGCAGCCGTGTGATGGAACACTGGCTCAAGGAATACAAAGTAGATGGCTATCGTTTTGATCTCTCCAAAGGGTTTACACAAAATAATACTGGATCGGATGTAGCGGCATGGGGGAGATATGATGCGAGCCGAGTTGCTATTTGGAAACGTTATTACGATACTATGCAAGTAAAATCTTCTGGTAGTTATGTGATCCTAGAGCATTTTGCAGATAACACGGAGGAGATAGAACTTTCTAATTACGGCATGTTGCTTTGGGCAAATAATACCTACCAGTTTCAAGAAGCTGCCATGGGATTTTTACCGAATTCAAATTTTAGTGGCAACATCTTTACAGCTAGGGGTTGGACTAAACCACACCTGGTTGGATACATGGAGAGCCATGATGAGGAAAGACTCATGTACAAAGCGTTGCAATTTGGAAATTCATTGGGTTCCTATAACATTCGAAACTTAGCTACGGCACTAAAGCGGATGGAGTTAACTGCTGCATTTGGTACTATGATACCAGGGCCCCGAATGATCTGGCAATTTGGTGAAGTGGGATATGACTTCTCCATCAATCATTGCCCAGATGGCACGGTGAATAATAATTGTCGCACCTCCAACAAACCGATTCGTTGGGATTATCAAACGGTGACTGAAAGAAAAGCACTCTTTACAGTGTACAGCAAATTGAATCAGCTGAGACAACACCCGCTGTATAAAAACAATTTTACTTCTGATCGGATTGTACATTCTCTCAATGGTCCTTTCAAATGGCTTCAACTAACAACGGATACTTCAAATATTGTTGTACTCGGCAACTTTGATGTAGCCGCCTCTCAGTCATCCATTACTTTTCCCAACGCAGGTACCTGGTACGATTATATGACTGGTGCTACGTTTAGCGCCACGGGATCCGGTCAGTCAATTCTTTTACAGCCCGGGGAGTACAAAGTCTATGTGAACCGCAATATCACTAATAGTGGCGGTGGCGGTACAGGTGGCGGTGGTGGCGGTGGTACCGGTGGCGGAACTGTTACAGCGTTTTCTGCCAAGGTTCTTCCTAATCTGGTGAACAGAACTGTTAGCGGTATCGGTGCTATGGATTTGGTTTTGGAAATTCCAACAGCTGGAAATGTGATGGCTACTTTATATAATCTGGCTGGTCAATCCTTGTCGGTAATTCAAAACGGATCACTAACTAGTGGTGTACATCGGATTTCCATGCAGCAAAAAGTACAAACACTTTCTGCAGGTATATATATAATCAAAGTCACAGCTCCCGGCGCACAGTCGGTAGTACGTTTTGTAATTCAATAAGCTGCTGCCATGCCTAATACCACTTTAACTTTAAAAAGCGCAGCTTCCGAAAAAAGAAATCGGCAAGACTATTTCAATATTGCCGTTTCGGTAGACTGTGTGATTCTCGGCTATGAGAATAAGGAATTAAAAGTTTTATTGATCGAATCAGACTTGGAAGAGTTCAATGGATTGAATTCCTTACTTGGCGATCTAGTGGGTCCTGATGAAGATTTAGATACAGCTTCCTATCGCGTGTTAAAAGACAGAACAGGTTTGGATGATGTGTATTTGGAACAGGTGCAGTCGTTTGGAAATATTAATCGGCACCCCTCGGGACGTGTAGTAACAACCGCCTATTATTCTTTATTAGATATCAGGAACCATCGATTGCAATTAAGCCACAACGAAGTTTCCTGGCATACAGTGAACGATATAAAAAAATTAGCATTCGATCACAAAGAGATCTTGGATACTTGCCTGAAGCGTTTGCGTGAACAAGTGATGGAAAGACCCATTATTTTCAACCTATTGCCTTCAAAGTTCTCTTTACGGGAACTTCAGGAAGTGTATGAGGCTATATTGGGAGTGGGTTTAGATCGTCGGAATTTTAGGAAAAAAATCATGCTAAAGGATTGGATGACAGACCTTAAGGAGATGGAGACGGATGTGCCACACAGGCCCGGAAAGCTCTACAAAGTCAATGCCTTATAAAATCTTAAACAAGAAGTTTTGCTAAATTAAAATTTTCTTAATATTGTGTCTTGGATACACATTTAGTGCATCCCCAAATCTGATTGCTTAACCATTAATGATTGCTTATGTCATTATCTAAACTCTCGAGGGTGTTCGGCCTTATCGTGCTAACACTCGTTGTGCAATTCTCTTTTGCGCAGGATAGAGTGATTACCGGAAAAGTTACTGATGCCAATGGTGCGCCACTTACAGGTGTGAGTGTGACCGCTAAAGGAAGTAATGCCGGCACTCAATCTGACGCACAGGGACAGTTTCGAATCAGTGTTGCATCTTCTGTAAACACATTGGTCATTTCCTCTGTTAATTTCACTTCACAGGAAGTTTCTGTCCAGGGTGTAAATACAGTGAATGTAGTGCTGGCTAGTGCTAACAGTACGCTCGGTGATGTAGTGGTTGTTGCTTATGGTACACGCCGTAAGACTGACCTCACCGGTTCTGTAACTGCTGTCACTGCAAAAGATTTCCAGAAGGGTAACATCAACTCCTCTGAACAACTCCTCGTGGGTAAAGTAGCAGGTCTCTCTATTACAACTGGAGGTGGTGCTGCAGGTGGTGGAAGTCGCATTCGTATTCGTGGTGGTGCTTCGCTCAATGCCAGCAACGATCCATTGATTGTAATTGATGGAGTTCCTGTTGATGGAAATGGTGTTTCTGGTTCAGCAAATCTGTTGAATACCATCAACCCCAATGATATTGAGTCAATGACTATCTTGAAAGATGCATCTGCCACTGCCTTGTATGGTTCTCGTGCATCGAACGGCGTAATCATTGTCACTACTAAAAAAGGTACAAAAGGAGCGCTTCGCTTCAATTTCAGTAATACTACCTCTGTAGGGATGATCACTGACTACGTTGATGTGTTAACGGCGGATGAAGTTCGTAATATCGTTAACAAAGATGCAGTTGCAACAGGAAGCAATATGTACAAAAATATGTTGGGTACTGCAACTACTGACTGGCAGAAAGAAATTTACCAGGCTGCCATCGGAGCAGATAATACCATCAGTGCTTCCGGAAGTTTGGGTAATATTCCTTTCCGCGCCTCATTGGGTTATCTAAATCAAAATGGTATTCTACGTACCAATAATTTCAGCCGTATTTCTACTGCTATCAATCTTTCACCAAAGCTGTTGAATGATAATCTCTCCTTGAACATTTCTGTAAAAGCTTCCCAAACTCGCAATCGTTTTGCCAATGAGGGTGCTATCGGAAATGCAGTGAGTTTTGATCCTACTAAACCCGTAATGAGTGGTAATAATAACTGGGGTGGTTATTATGAGTGGTTGAACGGTAGTGTGCCAAATGATCTTTCTAACCGTAATCCGGTTGGTTTATTAATGTTACGCGATAATCGTTCTACGGTAAATCGTATGATTGGTAACGTACAAGCGGAATACAAACTTCCTTTCTTGCCTGATTTAAAAATTCAGGCCAATGTGGGTATGGATTTTGCATCTGGTAGTGGTAATGATAATACTGATTCTGTTTCTGCAACCAACTACCGAAACGGCGGTCGTCGTCAGTACTACGAGCAACAAAAAACTAATCAGCTGGCTGATGTGGGTCTTTTCTACTCTAAGGAAGTAAAAAGCATCAAGAGTAAAATTGATGTGTTGTTAACGCATAGCTACCAAAGTTTTGTTACCGATGTGTCTAATTTTCCTGCTTTGAGCTATCGTGCAATTTTCGATCGCGCGAATCCTGCTAAAAAAGATACCATCATTGGAACAGAACCTGTATTCCTGACCGATCGTCCGGAGTATAGATTAGAATCTTATATCGGAAGAATCAACTACACGTTGATGGATAAATACTTGTTGACTGCTACTATTCGTAGTGATGCAAGTTCTAA
>SXWI01000047.1 GCA_005791465.1 Bacteroidota bacterium
AATACCTGTTTTGCGTAATCAGAATCGTTCCCGAAACCTTATGCAAGGTGCGCCCAATGGTTTGAATAGGACGGGGGCAATGTCCATGGGCGGTGCCTCCCAGGATAGTATGAAGCGTCGTGATAAGTTGGAGGATTCCATAACTATTTCCTACCGGTTATTAAACCAACCTCTTACTTATTTACTCGATTCAACAGTGGATGATTTTACAACCCGCTTTCCGTTAAAAGCAACCACACTGAATCTAGGGAATTTGGGTGGAGCTACACGTCCGTTACTTTTTTCTCCGCAGCTACGACCTGGTTTTGATCCAGGGCTGCACGCCTACGATCCTTATCGGTTGAATCCCTCAGAGGTTCCTTTTTTTCAAACCACGCGTCCTTACACAGAACTTGAATATGCACTGGGTTCACGGGTGGAGCAAATCATCGGCTTGCAACACACTCAAAATATAAAACCGGGCTGGAATTTTTTCTTTCGATATCGGATGATTAACTCTCCGGGTATTTTTCAACATCAACGCTCCAATCATTCCAATTTTGTTTTTTCAACACGATACCAATCAAAGAATCTCCGATACCAAGCATGGGCTATTTGGCTTACCAACAAATTGCAAGCTGAAGAAAATGGAGGTATCATTGACACTACGGATATATTAAATGATCCCATTTTTGTGGATCGATTCAACATTCCTGTTTGGTTGGGAGGTCCCGATAATTTCACTTCTAATTTTTTCAGTACGCGTATCAAAACAGGCAATCAGTATAGTAGCCGCGTTTTGCTATGGAGAAATCAGTATGATTTGGGAAGAAAGGATTCCCTGGTTACCGATTCCACTGTAGTTCCTTTATTTTTTCCTCGTGTTCGCCTGGAGTATCAACTCCGTTATGATAAAGAGCAATTTGCGTTTATTGACAAAGTTCCTGGTGCTGACTACTACAACCGCTATTATCAAATACCGGTCAATTTTGGAGATACTATTGACTTGCGTGATCAATGGCAAACCTTTACGAATGATTTTTCTATTTATCAGTTTCCTGATGAAAAGAATTTAAAGCAATATTTTAAGGCAGGGGCCTCCTTACAGTTGATTTGGGGAACTACTGCGCTTCAAACGCGCTCATTTTTTAATTCATCTGGATATTTTTCTTACCGCAATATCACGCGCAATAAAAAATGGGATCTTTCCCTGGATGGAGTACTCTATTGGGCCGGCATCAACGCAGGCGATTATCAGGCTTCAGTACGAATGCAGCGAATTTTAGGGAAGAAAAAAAATAGTATCGAAGTAAGCGGGATCAATACTAACCGTCGCCCTTCTTTTATATTTGACCAGCGTAGCAGTTTTTATCTTTCCAAGCGATTACTGGAATTCAATAAAGAAAACATCACTCAATTAAGTGCTTCTTTGGATTTACCTGTTGTGGGTGCTAAGCTATCAGGCAACTATCTGTTGTTAACCAATTATACTTATTTGGCAAATTTCTTTGAGCCTCAACAAGAGTCTACATTATTTTCAGTCTTGCAGTTGTCTCTTTTGAAGACATTTCGCATTGCCAAGCAATGGAGATGGCATACCGAATTGTATTGGCAACAACCAGTAGGCGCAGCCCCCGTTAATACAATACCTTTCTTTTTACGAAATCGTTTTGCTTATGAAGGTAATCTGGGCTTTAAAAATCTGAATTTGGCTACTGGTCTTGAAGTACGTTACCGTCCGCCGTATAAGGCAGATGCTTATTCTCCTCTCTTAGGCCAGTTCTTTTATCAGGATAGCCTGACCGTTCAAAATGCTTTGCCTGATATTGCTTTTTATACCAATTTTAGGATCAGGTCATTTACGGCTTTTGTACGTGCAGAGAACCTCAATTCAGCCCGTGATTTGCAAGGGTTTGGGTTTACTCGCAATAATTTGGTGGCCACCGGTTATGCACTAAATGGACTTCATATCAGGGTAGGTATTAATTGGCAGTTTGTTAACTAGTGGGTGATGACTTTTTTTTATCTTTGTATCCTATGCGTCGCTTTTTATTTACCATAGTAGTAGTAGCATACGGTCTCAGCTCCATGGGTTGGGTCTTGGATATTCATTACTGCATGGGAAAAGTGGAGGCCGTTCATTTATTCGAAAAAGAAAAATCTTCTTGTGGTACTTGTGGAATGTCTGCAGAAGAGTCGGAGGGTTGTTGCCATGATGAGGATGCATTGGTCATGCTGATTCAGGACCAAAAGACACCCGTAGCGCTCTATTTTAATCTCGAGCCGCCGGTCATTTCTTTGCCGTCAACACTCTCCCTTCTCAACGAAATAGCTTTTACGCAGCAAATTGATATTGCTGATACGGGTAACGCCCCACCTGAAAAAAATACCCCGCTGTATTTGCGTAACAGGGTTTTTAGAATTTGATTCCTTTTTTCTCCTTTTCAGCGAATTCCATCCTTTATTTTATCAATATTTTTTAAAACTTAATTTTCATTGTATGAAAACAAAACATTTATTCGTAGCGGCTGCCTTATTGATGGGTAGCTTATTCAGTGC
>SXWI01000048.1 GCA_005791465.1 Bacteroidota bacterium
TCACGCTGGGACGAGGAAGTGGCCACCCTAATTGTTGCAGGGCTATGGTATCATCGTGCACTTCGTACAATGCTTCTCTGCTTACTAATCCCTGATAGATATTCTCTTCCACAACGGGAAGATGAGTGAGTTGTTCATCCTCCATCATGGCAATAGCAGTAGCAACAGATTCAGTAAGTTGAATCCAGGGATATCCGGCGTAATTAAGATCCTGTACTTGCATCGACCAATGATTAGGGATGCTGTAATTTATTTAAAAAACCATGAAGAATTTTATTGAATTCATCCGGCACTTCCATCATTGGAGCGTGTCCGCATTTATCAATAAAATGTAATTCGCTGTTAGGAATCAACTTATTAAACTCGTGACCCACAAAAGGAGGTGTGATTGTATCGTTATTTCCCCAAATCAACAGGGTTGGTTTATTGATTTGATTCAGCTCCTCCCCCAGATTATTTCGAATGGCGCTTTTAGCCAGCGCAATGATCTTGATTACTTTGAGACGATTGTTGGTGATGCTATACACTTCGTCTACCAGCTCTTTGGTTGCGATGGCTGGATCATAAAAAGTCAATGCAGTTTTATTCTTGATATACTCATAATCGCCCCGACGCGGATAACCATCCCCCATCCCATTCTCAAAGAGCCCGGAGCTCCCGGTAAGTACTAAGGATTTAACACGTTCAGGATTCTTTAATGTATGAACGAGCGCCACATGTCCACCCAGGGAATTACCGAGTAAATGAACACCATTAAGGTCCAGTGCTTCCAAAAATCTATTTACGTACTTGGCGAGTCCGCCCACAGAAGTGTGCAGAATATCCATATCCAGCAAAGGAAGCAGAGGAAGAATAACCCGGTTATGAGAACGAAAATAATCAATCAGACCCGAAAAATTACTCAGGGTGCCAAACAGCCCATAGAGAAGAACCAAGGGTTCTCCCGTTCCTTCCTCCACATAGCTGAACTTGTCTTTTTGTCTGATCTCGTATTGCATAGGCTCGCTCGTCAATCGCTCCTTGCTAAATTAGTCGTTTTCAGTCAATAACCAAGGTTAGTGATCAAGGTGCAGGAATCTGCGTTTTGACTTGCTCAAAAAAATCTTGTAATTGTTGATACATCCCCTTGAATACAGGGAACAATTTTGCAAAACCATCCATCACCCAAGGCCCGATCTCTTTTAAATTAGGATATACGATAGACCCTTCTACTCCTTCTGCTGGAAAGAATGGAAGTTGCATGGCATAGAATAAGATTACACTACAAGAAAGTAAATACATGGCCCAATAAAATAAAATACCTCCAAGTGTGTTGACCCAACCTAAGGTTATCAACTGCACTCCTTTTTCCAATGCGTTCGCCCCTAATCGAATCAATAGTATCACACCCACTAATACCAATAAAAATGATAAAGGGGGAACCCATTTACCCTCCCAAGAAAAATAGGCCCGAAAATAGTCAGTTGCAACCACGGATAATTTCATGGCTGCTGCTAATCCCACAATAATGGCAACGAGAGAAAAGACACCAACAATCAATCCTCTTGTATAGCCTTTGTATGTGGCCAGCAACAAGAATAATAATAACAGTATATCGAGGAACATAATTAAAATGCGTTATTGACCGCTCAATAGTTCCTTTACAATCGTGGCGATCATTTTACCCTCTGCTTTTCCGGCTAATTCTTTATTGGCCAATCCCATTACTTTTCCCATATCTGCAGGGGAGCTAGCTCCAGCTTGTGTAACTAATTGTACCAATACAGCACGAACTGCTGCTGCATCCATTTGTTGAGGAAGAAATTTTTCTATCACGGTAATTTCCTCTCTCTCTTTCTTGGCCAGATCCTCACGACCTTGTTGAGTGAAAATCTCCAAAGAATCTTTTCGTTGTTTGACCATTTTTTGCAGCAACTTGATTTCCCCATCAGCAGAAAGCTCCCCGGCTGCACCTTCTGATGTTTTGGCAAGAAGAATGGCGGCTTTAATAGCGCGTAAAGAACGAAGCGCCACTTCATCCTTAGCCAGCATTGCTGCTTTCAACTCAGTCATGATTTGTTGTTCGAGTGCCATATAGATTTAAGCCTTGTTTTGTTGTAATTGTTTTTCTCTGAAACGAGCATAAAACGATTTTGCAAAATTCTTCATGTCTTCAACCTGATCTGCATACTGCGTAGCCCGACCGTACGTGTCAGCCATCGTCATCAAGGTTTGATAGAAAAAGTCAGCCATTTCATCGACCATCATTTCTTTAGTCCATAGATCGATACGCAATGCCGACTTGTCCGCCGGATCCCAAAAAGAAAGAAACATTGCACGAGCTGGTTGATTCTCTGCAGCTCCTGTATCACTGGCTTTCCAGCTTATGGCGGAAGGAATACGATTTTCGTCTGTCTTTACTTCGATATGAATGGTTGATTGATGCATAATGGTAGTCATAGAGGGGCAAAGATACGTAAGGGAAAGATGGTGTTGCGAATGAGCTCAACAACATTCAGCCACTTCCAGAAATTGGTTAAAAGCTATTTGATTATCTATCAGTAAAAAAAGCGATTGCTGCGTTACCACCAACTGTTTTCGGTAGGACTCATCCTTGTAAATACGCATGAGTTGCTCTGCCAACTGTTCAACAGGTGTGCGACCCCCTACTTCTTTTCCAGGTAGTGCTAACAATGGAATTTGTAAATGACTAGCTTTACGATAGTGGAAATCGAGTTGATCCATTGTATCCAATGTCAACAAAGCGTAGGCGCCTGCTTCCTGATAGGCGTCCTGCTCAGCAGTGTATACGGGATTGATTTCTACCGTTGATTTGTATTTGTAAGAGTTGAGTTTGGAAATAAAGGCCGGAAAAAGTGTGGCAACTTCTTGCGAAAAAATAAGTTGAAGCTCAGATTGCTGGCGACGTTTAAAGAGTGAATAGGCCTTCAATAAATTTATTAATGCTACTTCTCCCGGTATTTGTCCCACTATTTTAATATAAAGAGAAGGGGTACGCAAACTTTGCACTTCATAAACCGGTGCAAGTACAGGTGGTACTATCGATACATTTCCCGGCAGCAGGTATTGCTGTTTTTTATACTGATCCAGCAACAGCACTGAGGTAAAAATTATTTTTTTTGCGGCTGAGATTTGCTGCAGCGCTTGCGTTGAAGCGGTTGGTAGTAATGGCTGACTGATCCATATCAGCTGGTTAATTTTTGGAGTAAGTCTGCTCCCCAGTTCCGTGATAACCAAATCAGGCCGAAGTGAACTGAGTTGCTGACGAATCAAGAACGATCTTAAAAAAGGAAAATAGAAACCCATTCTTGACAAGGGTCTAATAAAAGAAGCGGGAATCAGTTTTGATGAAATAGGAGAGGCCAGCAACAAGCATTTATCCGCAGGTCTTGTGGCTATCCATTTGGCCATCAGGTGCGTAAGACCCGACTGATCATACTGCCTTCGATGCCAGGGAATAAGAAAGATAATTCGCATGCAACGCAAAGGTAGGCAGCAGGCACTTGTCCACTACCGGTGCGTTTACTACCTTTGAACTTATGGATGTTACTAAAATGGAGTACAACACCACCCGTCAATACTTATCTATGCGGGAGTATGGTCGACATGTACAGCGAATGGTTGATCATGTAAAAACTATTCAGGATCCCGAAAGAAGACAGCGAAATGCAGAAGCCGTAATCGAGCTGATGGGGTTTTTAAACCCGCATCTAAAAAATATGGAAGATTTCCGTCAAAAACTTTGGGATCATCTATTTTTAATCGCGGACTTTGATCTGGACGTAAAGTCTCCTTACCCTATTCCTACCCGGGAATCACTCAAAGCAAAGCCACAACCACTTCCGTATCCAAAACGCCATCCCCGCTATTCTCATCTGGGTAAAAACCTAGAGCTGGTTCTAGATAAAGCGCTCAAAGAAGAAAATCCTGAGAAAAAATTAGGCTTCGCCAATGCGATTGCCTACTACATGAAGCTGGCCTACAACAACTGGCATAAGGAACTTATTTACGACGACGCCATTCAAAGCGAATTGGATAACTTAACCAACGGACAACTTACTTTCACCAACACTCCTTACATCAAAGCTTATAGACCTCAACCAGAACGCGATATGGGGAGAGGTGGTTATGGCAAAGGAAGAGGTAAGTATAGACCTCAAGGGAATGGTCGTCCGAACCGCCCAGGTGGCAACTTCAATAAAAAACGATATTGATCTTCGCTTTTGGAGGATCTTCCTATGTCGAACCCGTCTGATAAGATTATAATTATTGCGGCACCATCCGGGGCTGGCAAAACGTCCATTGTTCGTTTTTTGTTAAACCGCTTTCAAGAACAACTAGGTTTTTCAATTTCTTGTGCTACCCGTTCGCCTCGGGCAAATGAAAAAGATGGCGTTGATTACTATTTTATCAGTGCAGAAAATTTCCAACAAAAGATCACCGAAGATCAGTTTGCAGAATGGGAAATGGTATACGAAGGGAAATACTATGGAACCTTACGGAGCGAACTAAGCAGGATTTGGTCCGATGAAAAAGTCCCACTCCTGGATATTGATGTTAAAGGTGGGTTACGCGTGAAAGAAAATTACCCGCAGAGTCTCTCCATTTTTATTCAACCACCTTCCCTGGAAGAGCTTAAAAAGAGGCTGGAAACAAGAGGCACCGAAACTGCAGAAAGCTTGAACATGCGGCTGGACAAAGCATCGCTGGAAATGAGCTTTAGCAATCAATTTGATAAAATTGTAATCAACGATCAGCTAGATAATGCTTGTGAAGAAGTAGCAAGATTGGTAGCCGCATACATAGATTAATATGATTGCCTGGGATACACTTTTACTATTCGTTACCACGCTTTTGCTGATGGGTTTTTTTGCCGGTATTGAAATGGCCTTTTACAACGCTAACCGACTAAGCCTTGAGATCAAAAGAAAAAAACAAGAACGCGCCGCTAAAATGGTTCGTGCTTTTTTTGAAACTCCTGATCGATTTTTAGGAACTACGCAACTCGGCTTTACTCTTTTTTTAGTGTTACTCAGCTTACAGCTTAGTGATGTGATGCAGCTATTCTGGCAGCGTTTTCAATTTAGTACTGATCTATTTCGACTATTAGTTGAAATTGTACTAGCTACTTTGATTGTAATGATCGGTGGGGAATTTTTCCCTCGCGCTCTTTTTCGCGCGCACAGTACCGCATTGTTATTGCGCTTTGCTCCTGTTATACAGCTCTTTTATCGATTATTTTATCCCCTCGCTACCGGCCTGATGGATGCAGCGGAGTGGGTGCTTGTATACCTTTTCAATTTGAGACTGAATCCCCAAAAAGGTTCCTTGCACCGCGCCGATCTAAAAAAATTATTTGAGGGGGTGGAGGAAGAGCGGAAAGAGCGAAGTGCGCAGTTGATGGAAAATGCGCAAGAACTTCCCAAAGTACGTGTTCGTCAGTGTCTGGTACCCAGAAAAGAGGTGATCGGTATTGATAGTCGTTCATCCGTAACACAACTACGCCAAACTTTTATAGAGACCAAGCTAAGTAAGTTGATTGTGTATGAAAGAAATATTGATCGAATTATCGGCTACGTGCACCAACTTGACCTATTTGCACAACCGCAGCAGATCGCCGACATACTACACCCTATTCCTGCGGTTCCAGAAAGTATGAGTGCTTCAGATTTGATTGGGAAATTTAGTCGGGAGCGAAAAAGTATCGCATGGGTAGTAGACGAATTTGGAGGAACGGCTGGAATTGTTACCATGGAAGATGTACTAGAGGAATTATTTGGTGAAATTCAGGACGAATACGATACAGAAGAATTTTTAGAACGAAAGCTAGAAAACGGAGACTTTATTTTATCGGGTCGGCTGGAATT
Organism: Bacteroidota bacterium; assembly: GCA_005791465.1. Taxonomy (GTDB): domain Bacteria; phylum Bacteroidota; class Bacteroidia; order Chitinophagales; family Chitinophagaceae; genus JJ008. The sequence continues at coordinate 5,868 of SXWI01000048.1, forward strand.
GGATTATCTGCAGGAAAAATATGGATTAGAATTCCCCGGCGAGGAAGCAGAGACGCTATCTGGATATATTATTAATTACCACGAAACAATCCCTACCCAAAAAGAACGCATTATCATCGCAGATTATGAATTTGAAATCCTGCATGTATCCGATACAAGAATAGAAACGGTGCGCCTACACCGATTGCAGCGTTGAGATGACCCCCACTGACCTTATCTTTGTGCGAGATTTTTTCCCATGTCCCTATTTGATTTCCTAAATAACAGAGAACCTGCTGCCGGTGAAATGACATTTATCGATCACCTGGAAGAACTGAGATGGCATATTATCCGCTCAGTCATTGCCGTATTGATTGCCGCCATTTTTATTTTTATCAACTCCGACTTTGTCGTGGATCAATTATTATTTGGCCCCACACAACCGGATTTTATTTCTGCAGTTTGGCTTTGTAAAATAGGGAGCCAACTAGGTATTGGAGATGCTCTCTGTTTCAAACAAGTTGAAACAAAATTTTTGGAAACAACTATGACCGGGCAATTCATTGCTTCCTTTACGCTCTCATTTATAGGAGGATTGATTCTTGCTTTCCCTTATGTATTCTGGGAATTTTGGCGCTTTATCAAACCTGCACTTTCCCCAAATGAACTTAAAAAAACAAGAGGAGTAATTTTTTGGGTATCCTTACTTTTTTTTACAGGAGTATTATTCGGTTATTATATCCTCACTCCCTTTATGGTTAATTTTTATTTTAACTATAAATTGAGTGAGCAGATACAGATCATGCCCTCGTTTTCGGATTACCTCGAAAATTTGATCTACACCACATTTGGTATCGGACTGTTGTTTCAACTTCCTTTACTAATGAGTTTACTCACCAGAATCGGAATAGTCTCTGCTCGGTTTTTGAGACAGTACCGTCGGCATGCGTTCGTCATTATCCTAATTGCTGCTGCCGTAATTACTCCTTCCACGGATCCATTCAGTTTAACCATAGTTACCATTCCGCTGTACTTACTCTTTGAAGCCAGTATTATTATTGCGTCACGTATTAATAAACGGCAGGAAAAAGAACGGGCAGAAGAGTGGAGTTAAATTTTTAATACATGAATAGCTCCTTTAATCTTCAGTTGCCCGTTGCACTTGGTGGTGACCATGCTGGCTTTAGTTACAAAGCACAGTTAATTGCTTTCTTGGAAAAAGAAGGAATTCCCGTGCTTGATCTGGGACCTTTCAGTGATGCCTCTGTAGACTATCCAGATTTCGCACATCCTGTTGCGCAAGCGGTAGAGGAAGGAAAAGCAGCTTGCGGTATATTGATCTGTGGCAGTGGAAATGGCGTTGCTATTACTGCTAATAAACATGCCGGTATTCGTGCAGCATTGTGTTGGGAAAAAGAATTAGCACAGCTGGCCCGCTCTCATAATAACGCAAATGTGCTTTGCATTCCAGCAAGATTTGTATCAGATGAATCAGCTGTTGAGATGCTTCGTGTTTTCCTGGAAACCGCTTTTGAAGGCGGACGACACGAAA
>SXWI01000007.1 GCA_005791465.1 Bacteroidota bacterium
CCATACCACTACAAATAAGGTATTTAACCCCGCTTGTTTTGCTTGCAAAACAGTTCGCCGTATATTTTCCTTTGAAAGAAGAGCATTGCTTGCTACATTGGTTACCCAAGTGCCTTTTATTGCTTCCGACTTAGAATTTTGCGCCACTATAAAAAGTGGAGAACAAAAAACTCCCACCAATAGTATTACAATTCGTAAATAAATCATCAAATGGAATTGGATGAAGTGATTGAAGTTCGATATTCCTGGTATCGATTATATAAGTGATGCGCTGCGCCATATACAGATTGAGGACTCATAAAATGAGAAAACTCAAAAGTGATTGCTTTATCATAGCCAGCGCGAGCAGCTGCCTCCAACTTTAGCTTTAACTTCTCAAATTTGATAGGTAAAAACTTGATGGGCATATCCCGATCAAATGATTCGGCATTAGTCCAGCACTGCATACCGTAACGATCAGCTAATTTTTTATTAATACTGAAAAAGTCCTCCAGTTCGTGGTAGCCAATATGACCATCCTGAAATGCCACTGCATCCACAGCACCCTGAATGCCCTGAAAAATTTCATTCCACTCCTGCTCATGTTCTTGCAAGGAGACAGCATCAGCCTTTGACAACTGCCCAGAAGCTGCTAGTACGGCTTTTTTTCCATCTATCCAGGGTGATATGAAAGTAGGTAGCCCATTACTAACCTCCTTACAAAGCTTCCCTAAGGTGTGAAAAGCCTCAATGGCTCCCTTAGTTTTACGGCTGATCTCCATACTCAAATACCAGCCTTGAAAAGAGGGATGATGCCCATAGCGAGACCATACTTCATCGATCACAAAACGATTTAATTCTATTTCTTCTTTCATCTCGCCGGTATCCCAATAATGACCGCTATCATAAAGCCCAAAATAAAACTTCATTTGATAACGATCGGCTAGTGTACAAAAAAGTTCTACTAAATCAATTGGAGGTTGGTAGCAAGTACGATGCTTAAGTAAGTAGGGCGAAGGATAAGTAAGAAATGAACGGTAGCCGCTACGGATTAAAATAACTGTGTCGATACCCGCATTTTTCATGTGCACAAAATCCTGCTCCCATTCTGTCGGGCCCCAATTCTGATGGGGTATATCGTGGCTGATTTCGTCTAAGAATGTACCCGTGATTAACATGCAATCAATTTAAATTAAGTTCCTGATTCTTCACCTTTTTGTTTGAGTGGCACTAACCAACTAACTAAAAAAGCAGGAAGTGTGGAAACCAATACCCAAATAAAAAACTGAGCATACCCTAAATAATCGCTGATTGCACCGCTGATCATCGATGCAATGGTATAACCGAAATAAGTTATCGCGCTACCAAACGCATAATGAGCCATCTGATATTTACCAGGGGCAATCTGTTGCATAATAAATAAGATAATCCCAATAAAGCCAAAGCCATAACCAAAATGTTCAATAGCAATAGCTGCGCCAATCACCCACAAAGAACTTGCTTGCGTAATGGCCAAATAAGCATAGGCTGCAAAGGGCAGATTAAAGAAGGCGCAGAGTAATAATAGTGTCCTCCTGTTAAGCCCCTTGTTTGATACAAAATATCCGGCAGCCAGTGAGCCTAGCACAAATGCAGCAGTACCATAGATACCTGTAAGCAATCCAACGGTGGATTCCGTTAAGCCAAGTCCTCCCTCAGCAATGGATGCTTTTAAAAAAAGCGGCATGATTTTGATCCCCTGCCCCTCTGCAAAACGATATAATACTATAAATAAAATACCAGCCCCTATATGCTTCTTCTGAAAGAAACTCACCATCACATCCTTCAAGGTGTCCCAAACCTGTGCTGCACGCTGGATTGACTGTTGAACAACTTGCTCAGGCAATACTCGACGATTATAAATTCCAAGAAGCAACATCACCAATGCATAGATTGCTAAAACAATTGCCCATGCATCACGATCACCTAGCAAAGGAATTAATACACCCGCTAAAAAAACCATACCCCCATTGGAGAAAAGCTTGGCCACATTATAAAAAGTTCCCTGCCAGCCAACATAACGCGCTTGTTGGCTAGAAGATAATTCACTGAGATAGATTCCATCAGCCGCCATGTCTTGGGTAGCTCCAAAAAAAGCAATCAGAAAAAAAAGTGTAACGGAAAGTGGAAAAAAAACTGAGGTGTATAATGAAAGCACCGAAAGCGAGAAAAGAAGTCCACAAGCAAGTTGAGAAAACTGGATGTAAAACTTTTTAGTTTTATAGAGTTCCATAAAAGGCCCCCACAAAGGCTTAAAACTCCAGGGTAACACAATAAGTCCAGTCCAAAAAGCAATTTGAGTATCGGAATATCCCAAACTTTTATAAAGGAGTGAGGCGATAGTTCCTCCGAGTACTAAATTGGGCAAACCCATTGCAAACCAAGTAGTGGGTATCCACGAAAGCGGATGTTTAGGCTGTGATGACAAGCGTAGTTATTTAATAAATTATTTTAGAAACGATTTGTGAATTTATAATATTATTTAAATAGATTCGCGAGGAACCTGTCATTTTTATTCACATGCGACTTGCTGCCCTACTGCTGTTGACCTGTTTTTTGATCACTACAGGATGCAAAAAAAAATCAACTCCTGGCGGAATTAATCCTCCCCCCCCTACTCCAGCTTGGGACCCTAATGCAATTCGTGGTGCCTGGATTACTACAACTGCAAGCACAGCCTTAGATAGTCGAGACAATATTCGACAAATGGTTAGCACTTGCAAAGCTGCAGGTATCAATCATTTGTTTGTTGTTGTTTATAATAATGCCCGCACTACCTATCCCAGCAACGTAATGAATACGCTGATCGGTAAGCCGATTCTGGAGCGGTTTTCGGGAAGAGATCCATTGCAAGAATGCATTGAGGAAGGGCATGCCGCAGGTTTAAAAGTGCATGCTTGGTTCGAATATGGATTCTCCTCCTCATACAGTGCCAGTGGAGGGGCTATTGTAGCAGCAAAGCCACATTGGGCAGCTAGAGATCTTGCTGGCAACTTGGTGGTAAAAAATGGATTTGACTGGTTAAATGGGATTCACCCCGAAGTACAGCAATTCATGATTGATCTATTTAAAGAAGTGGTGAGTAGCTATGCCATTGATGGAGTACAAGGCGATGATCGTCTACCTGCGTTACCAAACACAGGAGGATACGATTCCTATACAGTTAACCTATACAAAAGTGAAAACAATGGCGCCAATCCTCCCACTTCAGCAACTGACACCAGCTGGCTTAGATGGCGTGCTCGAAAACTTAATGGTTTTGTAAAGCGACTACGCTCCGAAGTCAAAACTATTAAGCCTTCTGTTCTATTTACTATCTCCCCTAGCCCACATCCCTTTGGATACAATGAGTACCTGCAAGATTGGCCCACTTGGGTTGACAGCACGTGGATAGATGCAGTGCTACCACAATGCTACCGATACGACATCAATGGATATACAGCCCTGGTGCAACAACAAAAAACAGCACATCGGAATCCTGCAGTACCGCTTTATCCTGGAGTATTACTCCGTTCGGGAACTTATACAGCCAGTGCGGCTATGCTTAGCCAAATGATCCAAGCCAATCGAAATAATGGAGTCAAAGGAGAATCTTTCTTTTTCTACGAGGGTATCAAAGAGGTCAACTCCTGGTTTGCTGGACAATATCCCTTTATTAAATAATTGCACATGATAACACGAGCTGTGTTCGCCATTCTTGTTCTATTTTCTATTGAACAAGTAAATGCACAAACCTATACCAAATGGGTAGACCCTTTTTTAGGAACCGGAGGACATGGCCACGTGTATCCAGGTGCAACAGTACCTTTTGGCATGGTGCAGTTAAGTCCAGACAACGGCGTAGAGGGTTGGGATTGGTGCAGCGGCTATCATTATAGCAGTAAAACAATTGCTGGATTTAGTCATACCCATTTAAGTGGCACTGGAATTGGCGACTGGTGTGATATCTCAGTTTTACCCTTAACAGATACAGCACAAATTCGCGCAAAGAAAATTTTAATTCCTTTTCAACACCAAAATGAAAAAGCGGAACCCGGCTATTACTCCGTTCAACTTGACAACCAGATAAAAGTTGAATTAACTGCTGCTGACCGAACTGGACATCATCGATATACTTATCCAAGTACAAAAGGCTGGGTACGATTTGATATGGGATTTGCAATAAATTGGGATCAGCCTACTGCAGGTTATCTTCAATTAATAGATTCCTTCACATTAGTGGGATACCGTTTCAGTACGGGTTGGGCCAAAGGACAGAAAGTATATTTCGCCGCGCGATTCAATCAGCCAGTTCGTCAACTAGTTTTTATAGACGACTCAGTGCATACCCGCTATCGTGCGGAGGGAAAGCAAGTGAAGGCATTGCTCGAATTCAATACCATACAACCCCTACAGTTTAGTGTAGCCCTCAGTTCCGTTAGTACAGATAAAGCACGAATGGAACTCGGCAATCAATTTACTAACGACTTTGATCAAGTTGCACGCAAAGCAACAAATCGATGGGAAAAAGAATTAGAAAAAATAAAAATTGATACCACTGACCAAGCTTTTGCTACCCGCTTTTACACCGCACTATATCGCACTGCATTAGCCCCGGTAACTCATAGCGATGCAGATGGTCAGTACCAAACCCACGATAACAAGATTCGCCGATTCACAAATGGAGTTAATAAGTATACTATTTTCTCCCAATGGGATGTTTTCAGAGCACTCAATCCACTCTTCACCATACTTCAACCCGAACGATACAGAGACATGCTGAACAGCATGCTTGCATTTTATGACGACAATGGGCTATTACCAGTGTGGGATATCAGCACATGGGAGGCCAATACCATGACTGGTTATCACAGCGTACCCATTTTAGCGGATGCTATCTTAAAGGAGATTAAAGGATTTGATATTTTCAGAGCCTATGATGCGATGAAAAAAAGCGCAAACCAGTCCCAACGGGGAACTCCTTCCTATAAAGAATATGGCTATCTTCCACATGACAAACATGGCTGGAGTGTTACTACTACCTTAGAATATGCCTATGACGACTGGTGTATTGCCCAAGTAGCCAAAAAGCTGGGACGTACCGAAGATTTTAAAATATATAGCCAGCGCGCAAACTCATACAAAGCACTATTTGATTCCAATTCTGGTTTTTTCAGGGCTCGCATGAGCAATGGCAAATTCAAAGAACCCTTTGACCCTTTACTTAGTGAGCACGGTTTTGAAGGACAATATATAGAGGGAACTGCCTGGCAGCATAGTTTTTTTGTGCCGCATGATGTAGAAGGATTTGCTTCCTTACATGGAGGGAAAGAAAAATTAATAAAAAAACTCGATGCCCTCTTTACTGCCCCTTCTGAATTACATGGAGAGGATGTATCAATAGATGTAACAGGTTTGATAGGCCAGTACGCGCATGGCAATGAACCCAGTCATCATATCATTTATCTCTATACGGCGTTAGGAGCACCTGAAAAAGCGGCACAATGGATTCGAGTTGTAGCAGATAGCATGTATAAGAATGGTCCGGATGGTCTCACTGGCAATGATGACTGCGGACAAATGAGTGCTTGGTATATCTGGTCAGCCTTGGGAATGTATCCGCTCAATCCAGCTTCGGGCCAATATGTATTTGGCCTACCCTTGATCAAAGAGGCTATTTTAGAAATGCCCTTAAATAAAAAAGTAAAAATCCAAGTAATTACTGTTCCCGGCGTTGGGAAAAAAGGAATTGCAAAAGTCAAATGGAATAAAAAAGAAATACCGGTGCTTTCCATTTCTCACCAACAACTCTTGGAAGGAGGAACACTCACTTATTATGTGTATGAGTAGCATAAAAAAAATATCACTGACAGGAAACGGCTTGCTCCTTTTATTAGCATTTCCCTTCATTAGCTTTTCTCAATTACAGGCTAAGCTTATTCCAAAAAAAGGATTGATTATTAACCAAGGCTCACTCCAATGGGCCATGGGTTCAGAAATTAATTTTCTAAATGAAAATCGAAAACAACATGAGTATTATTTTACCTGGTGGGAACAAGATGCAGATACTAGCAATCCTCAGCAAGATATTTTATTTATTGGCAGTTCCAACACGGCTGTGCAAGGCACATTTATCCTTTCACGAAGCAACAATAAAATAAAAACTGAATTAAACTGCACTTGGAATAAAAATACACCCGGCGTATGTGATTTACTTTACACCCGTCTATGGTTTCCATTTTTTGAAACCGCCCTATGGAGTGATAAAGACGGCAAAGTGATTCAACACCTTGAAAAAGATTTTGAAGACACCGTATTAATTGCTTCAACACCTTTTGGCACTTATCGCTTTAGCGCCTCGAATCCATTCTTTATTAAACTCGACACAGCCCTACATCCTGGAGCAGGTGAATTTAGTACTCGCTCACAATTCATACGCTTTCATGACCGTTCTGAAAGCTTATTGGAAAAAGAAAGAATCATAAGATCATTCAGCATCGAACAATTGGAAGCCCCCGTTTTTGCTAAAATAGAAATGCCACTTACTGAAAAGGCTATCCAACTAACGCACTCCAGAGATACATGGGTGCCTCCTAGCGGAAAAATGATCTTACTCCCCAAGCCAACTGAATGGATTCCAGCAGAAGGATTTACCTACATTCCTGTTCGTTCTAAAAATCCAAGCGACACCACGCTGACGTATTTTAATGAGATTGCAAGACGCTATTGGAAGCTAGACACCTATCTAAACCCTTCGTTAAACCTGACAGTAGACAATACCCTGTCTGCAGAGGGTTATTCGATAAGAATTCAAGACAGCATACAGATTAGCTATGCCAGTTCAGCAGGATTACAACACGCATTGGAGACACTTGGTCAATTGCTAGAACAAAAAGAAAATCAGCTTGTACTTAGAAATGGCCTTCTAAAAGATGAACCACAAATTAGCTGGCGAGGAATACACATGTTTACTGGGCCACAAAGCCTGGCACTGCACAAAAAAATGTATCAGCAGGTATTACAACCACTTAAAATCAACAAAGTGGTGTTACAATGTGAGCAAGCAAATTGGAAGTCTTTCCCCTCTATTAAAAATGCTATAAGTATTGGACGAGAGGACTTAAAAATAGAATTTGACTATTTGCGAAGTAAGCATATTGAACCAATTCCATTGATTCAAAGTCTTGGTCATATGGAGTGGTTTTTTAAGCCCCTGGAAAATCGATCCTTAGCTATTAACCCATCCTACCCCTACACGTTAAACGTAAATAAAAGCAAGGGTAAAAAAGTAATGCTAACCCTTTGGAAAGAAGCCATTGAACTCTTAAACCCACAAACCATTCATGTTGGATTTGATGAAATTGGCATGATTGGATTTAATTGGCCCCGGGAAAAAGAAATAAATTTATTTCGAGATCAACTGAATCGATTAAATCGCTTTAGTAAAAAAAGAAAACTTGAGTTGATGATTTGGGGAGATATGGGACTTGCCCCTGGAGAAGCGCCTGACGCAGTTAATGGAGTAAACAAGCAAAGAGCTGCTCAAATTAGGGCCAGCATTCCAAAAAATACCTGGATTGCAGATTGGCATTATTTGGGTAATCCGGATCCTCAAGCTTATAAACCCAACCTTCAATTATGGAAAAAAGAAGGATTTCGCCCCCTGGCATCTCCCTGGTTTGTTCCTGAAAATATAAGAGGATTTGCCTTAGCAGCAAATCAAGAAAAAGCAGGAGTCTTACAAACAACGTGGGCAGATTTTGAAAGTAGTGAAATAAATATGCTGAAAAATATAGAGCAGTTTGGTGCCTATATTTTGGCCTTGGATTATGCATGGAGTGGTAGAAAAGAACTCCCAATCGAACTTCCTTATCAGGGAGTAACAGAGTGGACAAATCGATTTTACAGACAACCCCTGCCGCTTTCAAAAAAAGATGGAATGAGTTGGAAGGGCTTGTTTGAATTCGAAAACTGTACCCGCACTGAGGCGATACATAGACCTAACCAATTTTTACTCTCGTTAGAAAATCCCAGCAATTTCGGTGGAGTTAAATTGAATGCCGCCACGGCGCTGATACTTCCAGAAGCCACGCAAGTAGCATTGGTTACCGGTTGGAAAGCCAATAGAAAAATTTTTACCACCCCATTACTTTATGGGAGAGATATTCGTGCAGCACAGGATAAACGTCCCATCTATATTTCTGTTATGGAAAAAGGAGTAAAAGAATGGTATTACTTCCTTACGAGTGCTAAAGAACTAGACAGAATAGAAATAATTCAAACACATCCTGGAGCTGGCCTACAAATAACTGAGTTGGCCTTAATACAATAAACTAACTTCTCCAGATCCAATTTTTTCGGTTAAAGAAAAGGGTGAGTGCGCTGACCATAGCGGTAAAAATCACCCCCTTGAGAAATCCCTGCCAGGGAGTACTCACCCAGGAATCCCAATGTACACGAAGACCACTTATTGAGAGTAGCGGAAGGATCAATAAAGACCCAGCCACATAAGCAACTAGTGGATTTTTTCCAAGACCAGCAAACCAAAATCTAATAGACCTTAGCCAGTTAATTCCACTCAAGTCCTTACTCACAACAAGCATTAAAAAACCATACCCAGTTGTCATAAAATAATAGCTAAACGTGGAGGGGTCTTTTTTAATTCCGCCTTCAAATGGCTCCAAGATTAAACCCATTAACAAAAAAAATAAGCCATAGCGAGTTAATGCATAAGTTAATACAGTGTACTGCTGTAGCAATTTACGGCACCATGCAGCGATAACTAGTGCAAGCAGCACGGCCCAGCTAAGAAGCGCTTGGTCTCGAATAAAAAGAAGTGATAATAACGCTACTAATAAGCCAAACGTCAAAATTGACCAAATTGTATTTTTGAAAGAATACGCCTCATGAGTTTTACTATTGACTGCTAAGAATAATTCCCCTGCCCACATACCGGGTATTACAATAAAGAGATATTTTAAAAAGTAAAACTTATAGGCCCAATCAAATGCAAGCCCCCAAATTGAATGGAAGTTGAAAAATGATTTTACAATATTTTCACCGGGCTCACGAGCTGTTATTATAATACCTGCCACTGCAACCAATACAGCCACTCTCCAATAGGGTCGCTGATAAGTAAATAAATAAATCAACGTTCCAAACAAAGCCATGTTCGCTAACACAACAATAATAATATCGCTACGGTAAAAATCAAACCCATTTCCATCTTTAAATGGGAGTCGATATAAAAGTAACCCTGCAGCCAAATACGAGATTAGCTTAATCAGTTTTCCCCAGTTCTCTGTCACTATTTTTTTAAAATCAAAAAGCTGCCCAAATAGTAAAAGAAAGGCGACGATAGAAAGAAGCTGATCCAAAAACGATTGATCTTTACTAAGTACCCAAGCTTTCATGTGTTGAGAAAATAAAGCAAAAAATAAAAGTTGAAAAAACCTTCTGACTGCAACTGAGAACAAGCTAAAACGTGTTAGGCCTTTATCTAATTGTGTTTTTATTGAAAGTGGCATGGCCGCACCCATACAAAATAGAAAAAGAGGAAATACCAAATCTACCCAAGTGATTCCGGGTCGAGTGGGATCAAATTGATGATTGGGCGGAGGAACCTGCGCATGATACATCCAGGCGGGTAATAGACCTCCAAATGCAATACTACCCGAGAGAACCATTCCTATAATTGCAATACCTCGTAACACATCTAGTTCTTGTACTCGATCAACGGATGTTTTCATCAGAGACTTATTTGATTCAAAATAATAAAAAAAGGGGCACTTTTCGAGTGCCCCTTTTTTAAAATTACAATAGCTATTACTGCCAACCTGGGTTTTGCGTGATATTCTTGTTCTTATCAATTTCACCCTGTGGAATTGGCCAAAGTTTGTACTTGGGATTTGTATTAACACGTGTTTGCGCGCGAGTTTTTAATCGCTTGGCAATACTAGCAGCGGAGTAAATGGGTAGTCCATTCGCATCAAAGGAAGGTCTATCTGCAGGATCAGCAGGATTTAAAGAAACGCCGACTACAGGCATAGAATTAGCCACAGCGTATAAATCCCAACGACGAAGATCAATCAAACGTAAACCTTCTCCGGCAAATTCAACAGCTCTTTCACGACGAACCAACTCACGCAACTCGGCTGCAGAACCACCTGTAACAGCAGGTTGGCCAGCACGAGCACGCACCGCATTGATTGCAGAAAGTACAGCCGCATCAGTTTCACCCAGTTCAATCTTAGCTTCCGCATAGGTTAACAGGATCTCAGCATAACGCATATTGATATAACCAGTTTTAGTTTCCCATGAATATTGCGTAGAGTCTACATATTTTCTCCAAACATATCCAACTCCACCACTGGAACCCGTTGCTCCAGCAAACCAGGGTGAGGCAAGAAACCCGATCCAATCAATATTACTAGCTACTGCATCAAACTGATTAGTATTCCAATTAAACTTAAAACGTGTGTTCGAGTAAATATTGAAGATGGTGCGCTCTTTTGGCTGAACATAAGGTAGTGAAGGAGACTTTGCTGTATTGTGAACCATCGTATCTCCCTGCATATACACCGTCCAGGCTAGCCGTCTGTCCCGATTCTGAGAAGGAGTAGCTCCATTATAAACAGTAGAGCGATCTATACGAAGTCCATCGCGCCCTTCGTATGAGTCTACTAATTGCTGGCTGGGGAAATGGCTACTCTGGGAAGTACCCACCTGACGAGGGATAGTTAAAACACAAAGCCAGCTTTGAGGATCTAAAATGTCAGTAGGATAGGTTTGTACATACATCAACTCGCGGTTAACATTGGCACGCTGACCCGCTAACATAAATAAATCAGTGTAGCGAGGATTCAAACCGTATGCATTTGAGCTGATTATCGTTTGGGTTGCAGCTTTTGCAGTTGAATAATCTTTAATCAACATAGCCAAGCGAGCTTTCAAGCCAAGTGCTACTCCTTTGTTCACACGACCATACTCAATAACAGGAGCTGCGCTGGATTGATCAAAACCTGCAGCAGCATCATCTAAATCCTTGTAAAGATCAGCAACCACAGTAGCTACAGGGGTACGACCAATTGTTTCATATTCGCTGGGATCTAATGGCTTTCTAAAGTAGACAGGATTTCCAAACCAGCCCATGATGTGATAGTAACCCCAAGCACGCAATACCAATGCCTCAGCACGTAGACGTGCATAACGGGCAGCCGATACATTACCTTGACCTTTGGTCATACCCTCCAGCATAATATTTGCACGAGTCACCAGCTTATAAGCCTGATTCCAACTGGTTCCAGGTAATGAATTCCCAATTAAAAAGGGACCACCATCTCCCATGGCAACCTGATCTTCGGCATTTCCGGTACGCTTAATTGCAAGATCAGAAGTGGATTCTATTGCAAAAAGCAATGGAGTGTTATTAGGAAATTGCCAGAAGGCAGCCGCATACACTCCATTTAGCGCAAGATTCATTTCATCTTCCGTTTGCATAAAGGTGGCGGAAGAAGCACTATCGAGTGGCTGGCGGTCCAAGAACTTGTTACAGCCAGATGCAACCAGCACCGCCGTAAACAACAGTATTGAACTTATCTTTTTCATATACTAACTATTTTTTTGTTTAGAAGTTGATATTTACACCTACAGTCATGGTTCTCATCAGCGGATAAAATTCTGCATTAGCATTGTTGATCTCCGGATCAAATCCATCCCAAGCATTTGTTAACGTGAGTAGATTTTGTCCACTGATAAACACTTTTGCTCCACTCAGTGGCACTCCAGATTTCTTGAACCAACTAGCGGGTACACGATAAGCGATGTTTACATTCTTCAAACGCAAGAAAGAAGCGTCACGAATCCAGTGTGAGGAAGCAACATAGTTGTTTCCACCACTTCCGGATGGTAATAGACGAGGGAATCGGGCATTAGGGTTAGAGGCCGTCCAGTAGTCCTTGTGATGTTTCAACAAGGATGCAGCAAAGTCACTGCTGGCAAATGGAACAGCACCGGTACCGCTGTAATAGTTGCTACGCATTCCCACACCCTGACCAAAAATGCTGATATCTAAATTACCTATTGACAAATTCAGATTCAGACTGTACTCATAACGAGGAAAATTATTGCCAATGAAAGTTCTGTCAAAGTTGTCAACCTTACCATCAGGTTTGCCGTCAGGACCGCTGATATCAGCATATTTTACATCTCCAGGCTTTGATCCAACTGTAGGATTAGAACTCCAAGCTGTTCCAAATTGTACAGGAGAATTTTTTACATCATTGGAGTCAGCAAAATAACCGATAGACTGGTATCCAAAATAAGACCAGAGCGCTTGGCTAGGTGCAGTACGGATTGATCCACCATCCAGGAATGGAACCCCGGGAAGCGTTAATACCTTATTGCGTACATCAGAGATCATTGCTGTTACATCCAATTTGACTTTACTGGAAAGCGACTTTTTGTAATTAGCACTAAACTCCCAACCGCGATTCTCCATGGAACCCGCATTTACAAAAGGTGCATTTAATCCTACGTAATTGGGAATTGGACGGCTCAATAACATTTGATCCACCTTACGGCGATAAATTTCTGCAGTAAGAGTTAGGTTGTTCTTAATAGTCAAATCCAACCCAATATTGGCCTGTTCAGATTGCTCCCAGGTAATATTTGGGTTAGGCGCATCCAACAAGGCATAACCCAACGTATTTACGTTGTTAATATAATTGTTGGTTCCATTGATAGGATTAGAATAAGTGGAGGTTCCAAAGTTTACTGCAAATGGATAGATTTCAGGAAGTGCTTGGTTCCCTAACACACCCCAAGAACCTCTTAATTTACCAAATGTGATGATGTTAGAAAGACCAGCAAAGAAATTCTCTCTGCTGAAAATCCAGCCCGCGGAAGCAGAAGGGAAAAAGCCCCATTGCTTATCTAACACCTGAGAGAAACGAGAAGAACCATCATAACGACCGTTTACCTCAAAGAAATACTTGTCATCATAATTATAATTCAAGCGAGCATAGAAACCAGCCAATGCAGTTTCATACGCAGAACCACCATTGTTGATATTTCCACTTCCCAAACTCAAATAAGGTTGATTGGGGTTAAGAAATCCAGTTCTTGAAGCAGAAATGCCAGAGTAAGTAAATTCCTCCGTTTGAGCACCTCCTAGTAACTTGATGGAGTTTGCACCAAAACGCTTGGCCCAGGTAGCCTGCGCCAAATAGGTAGTTCGAACATTGGTCGAGTAAGACTCACCCAAGCTAGTTGTACCAGGCCACACACCTACCTTGTCGTAACCCAATGTAGCGAGATTAGGAACATAGATATCTACGTTCTTTACAAATGATTTTCCATTTGGAGTCCAGAACTCACGAGCCCAGTAACCTTCAATTTCTAGATTATTTACAGGCTTGTAGTTGAAACCAACTTTAGTTAGCATGGTATTATTACGAGAAACTGAAGTACCGGCAGCCTCCGCCATGGCAAGAGGATTTCTGTTGTTAGTTTGGCCGGCTGTACCATAGATACCAGGTCCGTATTTACCTCCTCCAATAGCAGGCAAGCCAATTGCCTGACGAATAATAAACTCGGGAGAACCCGTTGAAGGTGCAGTGGTACGGCTGCTATTGATATTCAAAAGTCCGTTGATGCTTAGTTTATCATTCAACTTAAAGTCAGGATTAAAACGAAGATCATAACGTTGGTGACTATTGTTCGGCACCAATCCTTGTTGATTCAAATACGTAACCGACGCGAAAATATTTGTGTTATCGCCAGCAGAGTTGATAGTAACGTTATGGTTCTGCATCAAACCTGTGTTTGAAAGTAACAGCCCCAACCAATCTGTATCAATCACATCCAAGTTATTAGGCGCAGTTGTTTTATACTTATCGATTAGCGCTTGTGTAAACAGGAATGCATTGGGATTACCCGTTCTGTTTCTTTCCGCCATATTACTAAGCTCCATATGATCTACGGCTGAAGTACGCTCTGGGATAGCTGTAGCATCCTGCTTAGATAAAAACGCATTGTACGAAACCTGTACCCCTTTACCTTTTGCACGTTTAGTTTTTACAAGCACTACTCCATTGGCAGCACGTGCTCCATAAATAGCGGTGGAAGCAGCATCTTTAAGAATTGTTATACTCTCAATCGCATTGGGATCAATCATATCAAACCCAGATACCACTCCATCCACCATAATCAATGGACTTTGTCCAGCATAAATAGAACCAAGTCCGCGGATACGAATAGAAGCTCCATCAGCTCCTGGACGACCAGATTGCTGCTGAACTGTTACACCGGGAGCCAACCCTTGTAAAAGGTTGCTGGCAGTAGCTACTTGACGTTTGGTCAAATCTTCCTGCTTTAATGTAACAACAGATCCAGTCAAGGTTGCTTTTCGCTGCTGGCCATAGCCCACTACCACCACCTCAGATAAGGTGTTGTTGGCAGCATCTAATTTAACCTGCATAGAAGCACCGCTAACTTTCACTTCTTTATTGGTAAGTCCAACGCTGCTGAATACCAGTGTTTCCCCAGTATTAGCTGCGATAACAAACTCACCAGCCGTGTTTGTTACAGCACCGGTAGATTTACCCTTGACGCTAACAGAAACACCTTCAACGGCATTCCCATTGGTATCCGTAACCTTACCGGAGATTTTCGTTTGTTGTGCCTGAACAAAACCCACAAAAAATGTGAGCAGCCAGCACAACAGGATTGCTTTTCTCATAATAAATGTTTGTTTTTGGTTTACGATTTTATGGTGAAGTATAATTTCCAAGATGATTAACGGGAAAAGTAGAGAAAGGATCAATAATCTTATCTAATAATATAGCTAACTCACGTTTTGTTATGGCACGCTCGGGGTTATAATTAGATAACCCCCAAGTTGTCCAACTTGAACTCACTTGCGCATTACTACTATTAACGTTAGTATTTTTTCTAGTTGATTTTTTTATTCCCTCTATAAACTCAACAGCTCTACCTACTGACAATAAGTCTTCACTTTTAGCCGACTCCAGCCATTTAGAAATTTGATTATTTACAGGCATTAAAGCTGGCAACTGGGATAAGAACTGATAAACAGTTATCATGGAATCAGGTTCAAACCAAGTTCGATTTGCCCATGCATTCGGTTGGCCCTTGCCTCTCAAAAATCCACAGGCGCCAATTCGTTGAATAGAATAAAATCCAGGTGTTGACAAATTTACATCCGCATAGGGCATCAGATAAGCTTTTTGTTGCAACAAAATGGACTGTACTTCACGAACGGAAATCTGACGCGCATCGTTTTTCTTATTTTGAGCAGCGAGAGCAGCAAGTACACCCGCAGCCTGTCCAATGAGTAATACACAAGGTTGCAAACGTGTTGTCCCATTCACCACATTGCTAACACTGATACCTTTCTCAGCAACCACCAACCCACTATTTGACACAGGCAATAATGCACCCAATGGGATAGAGAAAGAAGGGATCGGATAAAATCCAAGATGTTGTGGAGCAGCGGGATTTTTTCTGTGATGATGGTCAATAGGATAATCCCCTACAGCAATGCCTGTTCTGTATAGGGGAAATTCTTGATCAAAGGGCTTACTGATGTCTTGTACTTTAAAACGAATTACGCCTTTCAACCGACGCCCCTCCCTATTATATGGAATCAATGCAAGTCGATCTGAAGTTGGAAACTCATCATCAGCCAATCCCAGGTTTTTATACCCTAATTGGTGTTGCAAAAAATAAATATACCGAAGCGTCTGCTGCTTTGCTTTAACCAATTCTTTTGCACGCTCGGCTGGAGTAAGATTAATCAGATTTAAATAAATATCATTACCATGCCCCGGCCAATTCAACATGTATTTATTACCAGGCAACTTAGCATAGGTGATCATCTTAGCACAATCAACTCCAGGTTTAATGCGTGTGGTATCTTGATAAAAATCCAAACAGGACCCATCAAACTCGGTAGGATCATACCCGGCTGGCTTTGCAATGGTACAATCAACTCCTCTACCATAATCTTTGAGAATGGCTACATAAGTCAAGTCCTGAATAATGTCGTTAGTGGCAGGGACCTGTACGTTTTCACCCGTAATTGCACTGGCCTCCATACCGACATCAAAAGGCACCCCCGCACTCGCCATCACGTCTCCTAGCTCAGTGGCATCGATAACTTGCTTAGCATAAACTACAAGCTGACTTTCATTCTGCTGATTAATAAATCGAGCCCCTGAAATACGCGAATCCTTCTGAACGATAGCAGATCGAAATTGATGCTGATATATGATCTGTAAATTTTTTTCAGCAGATGCCATTTCTTTCCAAATTTGATTGGCTACATGCGGCTCAAAATGTGTATTGCTAACCCACCCGGTAGCAACTTTAGAAGCCCCCCCATAATGTGCATAAATCCGCTCTCTAAATTCACCCCATAAACCAGATGGAAGCAAATGATTCCCATCTGTAGCAGAAACACCTGCAGCACTTAGCATACCTCCCAACCAAGTAGTTTCCTCTACCACGAGTGTTTTCACGTTCAAGCGAGCAGCTTGAATACCCGCGGTGATTCCAGAAGCACCTCCACCTACCACCAACACGTCTACATGCAGCACACGTTGAGCCTGTATCAGCTGATGACTTACAAGCAAACAACACAAGAGTAAATATGTTAATATGATGCGTAACATTATAGCTTTATAGTTTACCGTTGATGGGTTCTTTTAAAACATTCCAGATTTGATAGAGCGAACGAGGGATATGGAAACACCCCTTCCATTTACCCCCCTTTAAGGAAAGCAATACCTCCCCGCGTCTATTTAAATAGCCAAACCATTCACCATACTCGGGATCACGAAAATGCGTCCAGGTGTATTGATGCACCCTTTCAAACCAAGCTGCGCACTCAGGATCACCAGTTAGCTGATAACCCTTTGCCAATGCCACAAGGGCTTCTACATGTACCCACCATAACTTTTGATCCCACTCCAATTGTTGAGTAGGATGCCCCTTGCAATCCAGGAAATAGAATATTCCACCAAACTCCTCGTCCCAACCAGTCTTCAACATATGTAACATGATATCCTTGGCCTTAACAACCAAGGAAGGATTGTCCATCCGTACAGCGAGATCCATAATAAACCCCATCGCTTCAATAGCATGCCCTGGATTTAATAGACGTCCTTCAAAACTGTCACAAAAACTTCCATCAGTATATACATTCTCCAACACCAAACCAGTATCTGGTTGGTAAAAGACATTCATTACCTCATTGATCACATCCGGCAATAATGCATCGACCCTTTTTTTCCCAAGCAGAGGTTCCAACTCAAGTGATAAATTGGAAAGAATCATTGGTAAACTAAAATTCTTTAACGCTCGAGTGCCGGGCACGGACTTACTATAAATTCCTTTCCAATTATGTTGGCGCCTTAGAATATTCTCGAAGGTGTCGATCGCAATTTGCTTGTATTGATCCGAAGGACTAGCCTTATCCAACGCTGCAAATCCCATGGTGGCAAAACAATCACTGAATATATTGTAGGGCTGAACCAGTGGCCGCCCATCCTGTGTTAATGAAAAATACCAGTTACCTGCCTTATCTCTTCCATATTTTTCCATGAAGCTTGCACCATGCTTTGCCATATCCAGCCATTCTGGACGCGACTCCACATGATTATACATGGTACTAAAACACCATACCTCACGACCCTGCAACCACATGAACTTATCTGTATCATAAACATTACCCGTTCGATCAAGACAGGTAAAGTAACCCCCATATTGATTATCTCTACTATAGCGCAGCCAAAACGGAAGAATCTGTTCAGTTAGCTCCTTGTAATATAAAGGCGCGTATTTATGGATATCCACTCCATTCTTTACGGCAGTTTGATTGGCAAGCATGTATTGACTTCTTACAATTAAATAAGTCCAGGTTAGCAAATTCGACAATAATATTATAAAAACCAACAATCTTTCTAAATTTTTTTATTTAGTGGGGGTCTAAAAAGGTCATTTCGAAGCTTTTGAATACTTTAGATCTTTCGACATTGTCCCCATGAAAAAAAACACTCCGCTCTCCACACATAGAATTGTTGAACTCTTCAACGATTCCAATGTTTCGGGAGTTGCCTATAAAAACAAGTCACTCAAAAGAAGTATTCTAAGTCACCTGGATCAACATGGCGAATTTACCATCACAGAATTGAGTCGTGAGCTGAATACAAGTGTTCCTAAAATCACAAGCTTGGTCAATGAGTTGATTGAGGACCGATTAATTCGTGATAATGGAAAATTTGACTCTACAGGAGGAAGGAGAGCGAGCATGTATGGGCTAGTAGCAGATGCTTGTTACTTTATAGGTGTTGATGTAAAAAGATATTATATCAATATTGGTTTACTCGATTTCAAAAAACACCTGGTGAGCCTTCAGGAAAAAATTCCCTACAAACTGGAAAACACCCAAGCCTCTTATCAGCAATTATTGAATTGTATTCGGGAATTCATACAAAACGAAAACATCAAGAAAGAAAAAATTTTAGGGCTGGCCATCAACCTCTCTGGTCGCATCAATAATACAAGTGGATACAGTTATAGTTATTTCCATTTCCAGGAAGAACCCTTGGCGGAAACCATTCATCGGGAGCTGGGAATTCCCACCTTTTTAGAAAATGACTCCAGGGCAATGGCCTATGGAGAATTTCACCACGGAGAGGCTTCCAATGCACAAAATGTACTTTTTGTGAATATGGACTATGGAATTGGTCTAGGAATCTTACTGGATGGAAAGTTGTACTATGGTAAATCAGGATTCAGCGGTGAATTTGGCCATATCCCGTTTTTTACAAATGAAATTCTATGCCACTGCGGCAAAAAAGGATGTCTGGAAACAGAGGCTTCTGGGCAATCCCTAGTCAGAAAATTCAGAGAAAAAATAAAACAGGGCTATAGTTCTTCTGCGCTAAAAAAGAAAAAAGATTTATCAGAGATTAACCTCCTGGATATAATTACAGCTGCCAATAATGAGGATATGCTTAGCATAGAATTACTAGCTGAAGTGGGAGAAAAACTGGGTAAGGGGCTAGCTGTACTCATCAACCTATTTAACCCAGAACTACTTATCCTGGGAGGCACCCTGTCTGAAACCGGTGATTATATCCGACTGCCCATCAAGAGTGCAATCAATAAATACTCGTTAAGTCTAGTCAATAATGACACACAGCTGAAAACTTCCAGACTTGGAGAAAAAGCAGGTGTGATGGGGGCCTGTCTACTAGCCAGAAATAAAGTGCTCTCACATCCTTGATTAAGTTATTATTATTTTCACATTTGTTGATAAGTAATAATTGGAATTGCTACTTATCATTGTTAATATTGGTTAAAACCTCCAGCATTGACAGAAACTATCATCAACCTAGAAACTGTTAACCCAATTGAATTTTTCGGGGTAAACAATGGAAAACTTGATATCCTCAAAAAGAAATTCCCTCTTTTAAAAATCCTCTCCCGAGGAACTCAATTAAAATTGAGCGGTGCACCTGAACAGATAGAACCAGCCCGTGAAAAGATTTCACTGATTGTGTCTTACCTGGAAAGAAACGGTCACATGAGTCAGCAGTACTTTGAACAAGTACTGGGTGGAGATGACGCAGAAATAATAGACAATTTCCAGGAGAAAAACCCTGCAGAGGTTTTAGTATTTGGACCCAATGGAAAATCGGTTCGCGCCCGTACCGCTAATCAAAAAAGACTAGTACAGGAAGCGGACCGCAATGACATTGTATTTGCAATTGGCCCAGCAGGAACAGGAAAGACCTATACCGCCGTAGCATTGGCGGTTCGAGCCCTCAAGAATAAACAAGTAAAGAAAATCATTCTAACGCGCCCTGCAGTAGAAGCAGGAGAAAACTTAGGATTTCTGCCCGGAGATTTGAAAGAAAAAATTGACCCATACCTGCGCCCACTCTATGATGCCTTAGACGATATGATCCCTGCAGACAAACTGGGCTACTACATGACCACACGCACCATCGAAATTGCCCCCTTGGCTTACATGAGAGGCAGGACCTTGGATCATGCATTTATCATTTTAGATGAATCACAAAATGCTACAGACTTACAATTAAAAATGTTCCTGACCCGTATCGGCTCAAATGCCAAAGCAATTATTACTGGCGATATGACGCAGGTGGACTTACCCCGCAATCAACGCAGCGGCCTGCAAACAGCCGTGCGAATCCTAAAAAACATAGATGGGATAGGACATATTGAGCTGGATGAAGAGGACGTAGTTCGTCATCGATTAGTCAAGCAAATTATTCGCGCTTACAATCATGAGCACGAACGTGAAAATCCCAAACCGTAGCCTATCATGCGAAATCCGATCCCCCTATTTTTTTTACTGGCACTAAGTACTGCCTGTCAACAAAACGAAAAATCTACCCAATTAGCCTCCAACGAAGTTGATGCTGGTCGAAAATTTCTAAGAGCAGCGCTCGATGGAAAATTCGATGTTGCCAAAGAGTATCTGCTTCCTGATTCATTAAACTTAAACTACCTGGATGTAGCTGCTCGTGGATATGATCGATTATCACAGACCGATAAAGAAAATTACAAGGGCGCTTCGATCATTATTCATGAAAACAAAAATGAAAACGACTCTATCACCCTACTTATTTTTTCCAACTCGTTCAAGAATGATCGGGATACATTACGAATTCTAAAAAGAGACAAAAATTGGTTTGTCGATCTGAGTTATCTCTACGTCCACCCTTCCACAACTAAGCAACCATGAACAGTGCCCTCCTTCTTGTTTTTGTTGGCTGAGGTACAGGTTCAGTTATTCGATACCTAATTGGAAGAGGGTTTAACCCTCCACAAAGCATCTCGCTACCCATGGGAACACTAATGATTAATCTGCTGGGATCCTTTATAACAGGGATTTTGGGGGATTAGCGAGAAAACGAGTAGCCAAAACTGATCGATACAGCTTTTACTAGTCACCGGCTTTTGCGGTGGCTTTACAACCTTCTCCGCATTCTCCCAGGAAAGTTTGACTTTTATAAAAACGGGGAACTGGAATAATGCAATTGTTTACATTTCTTGTACACTTATTGCCGGAATTTTCTTAACTGCCACGGGCTTTAAGATTGCCAATAACCTATAGCTGATTAAAAACTTCTTTAGAGAACTGCTCCAAAGAAGGATCTCGCGCACCCATCAACAACAACACAGAATCGGGTTGAAGTGAAGCTCGTACCGCAGATAAAAATGCATTACGATCCTCTACAAAAAAGGCTTTAACACCGAGTGCCTGCAAATCAGTAATCAAATCTGCTGCAGAAATGTCTTTTACTGCAGTACCCCCGGCATAATAAATTTCGCTCATCCATATTTCATCCTGGGGGCGTAGTGAAGCAGCTATAGATTGAACAAAATCATGTCGTAAAAATCGGGTCGGTTTGTACCCGTGTGGTTGGAACCAGGCAACAACTTTGGAGGCAACGGGCTGACAAGCACTAATGGCCGCCGCACATTTAGCAGGGTTATGTGCATAATCGTCAATGACCCAAACTCCATTCTTTTTTCCCAGTATCTGATGCCGACGATAAATTCCTTGGTATTTTTTTAATGCGTTGGCCGCCGTACTGAGGGGGATACCAACCTGATGCGCTACCGTAGTAGCAGCCAATGCATTCTCCATGTTGTGAACGCCCACTTGCTCCAACTCAAATGGAACACCATTTACTTTAAATTGTATTTGCAATCCCTTTTGCAAAAAATCACTCGCTTGATACCCAACAGTTATAGTAGAGGCGTCCGGGTAATGGATACTAAAGTCTCGATTCGAATCCCGAGATAGGGAGGCAGCAATTACATGTGACTGATTAACCGTGAAATATTGAGATTGAGAACGAAATTTTTGAAACAAGGTGAGCAAGGTGCTTATCTCGTCATGATCCTTATCAATATTTAGTAGGAGGCCTATCTCAGGGTGGTATTGAACAATTGAACCATCGCTTTCATCTGCTTCAATCACTAACCACTCACCTTTTCCTACTACCGCATTCCCAATTTTTCCCTGTTGAATAATCCGTGTTAATCCTGCACCGCTTATAATACTTGGAGCATACCCACCTTCTTCCAAGATATCGAAAAGCATAGCAGCAGTAGTACTCTTTCCACTAGTACCTGCCACTGCAATTGTTTTTTTACTAGAAGCAATTAAAGCAAGTAATGCGGCCCTATGAATTATTGGAATTCCCCTCTCTTGAGCAATCTTAACTTCAGGAACTGTCGGCTCAATTGCGGTTGAAACAACTACTAAATCAATGGATGAGTCAAAACCGGAACCATCTTGTGGATAACAGCTAATTCCAGCTTCTTCAAGCTGCACCCGAATAGTTTGACTTGTATTGGTATTGAATTGTCGATCACTCCCCGAAACTTGCTTACCAATTCCTTGCAAATACTGTGCCAATGCACTCATTCCTGTACCGGCAACACCTATGAAAAAAGGACGGGAAAATGCCTGCAAAGTGGTTGTCATGAGGCCTTACGCTCTTTGCTTCTGTCGGGGGGCAGGCTTGTTGGCATGCGTAGAAACTTTTGGCTTCTTAGCAGGAGCCTTAGTTTTTCCTCTTCGTAATGCATTCTTGATAGCTGCGCTGAGGTTTGCATAAGTTGGCTTACCGCTAAAAGGTGTTTCATTTATAAAAAAAGCAGGTAATTCCTTAATACCACGGCTATGGCCCTCTTTTAAATCATCCTGTACTTGCCAACCATAAACACCGTTCACCAGATCATCTAAGAATTTTTTATTCTTAACTCCAGCTTCCTTACTGTACAACTTTAGACTGGTCGTTCCTAAATTTCTTCTGTTGTTAAATAATACATTGTGCATTTCCCAGAATTTGCCTTCTTGCGCTGCTGCAATTGCTGATTCACTTGCCTTTAAGCTACGCTGATGAATGAGCGTGAGAGGGAAATGACGAAATTGAAACCTGATCTTACCTTCAAATTCTTCTAAAAGCTGCTTGACAATTTCATTGACTTTAGCACATTCCTCATTCTCATACTCTCCAAATTCCATCAACGTGATGGACGCATCTTTTTTCCCAACAAAAATTTCACGCGGTTCAATGATTATTATGTCTTCTTTTTTGAAAGCCATTTCTATCTATTTAAAAGGACCGTTACTTAATTATAAAATGTATAACAAGAATTGGCCCAAGGTGTTGACATTTTTTCAGGTTTTTTATCTTGTAAACGCCTGTAAGTCAACCGGCTGAAGGTAGGGTATTTTACCCTCAAGGCTACTGAGATTCGTATTTTTTAACAATAAATATGCAATTTATTGATTAACAGGTATTTAAAAGAAAACCTAAGAGGATTAAAATAAGCATTCACTCCAATTTTGCACCTACATTGATTCATTTATGTAGAATCATAGACTAAAATAAATCAAAATAGCTCAACAAGAATCAAGCCTATCTTAAGTAGCGGCCTTATCCAATACCTCATTTCTAAAAACCACCGTATTATCAAAAACATCCACCAATACTGGCTTTGACTTATCGATTTCTCCAGCAACTATTTTTTTGCTTAAAATATTGACAATCTCTTTTTGCAAAAGCCTCTTCAGTGGTCTTGCACCCATTTGAAGATCATAGCCTTGTTCTGATAGGTAACGTAATGCATATTCACTGAATCTTAGTTCAATTCCAGTTGCAGCTAACAACTGCTTTAATCCATTTAACTGAATTTTTAAAATCCCAATAAGTTCTTTAGGAAGTAGAGGTTGAAACAATATGATCTCATCCACCCTATTTAAAAATTCAGGTCTGATTGTACTTCGTAATAACTGCATCACCTGCTCCTTTGCACGCTCCGTAACTGATGAAAGTATTTTTTCTGTAACCCCTTCAAAAGCCTCCATGATCAACTCACTCCCCAGATTACTCGTCATAATGACAATAGTGTTCTTGAAGTTTACTACCCTACCCTTGTTATCGGTCAGACGCCCCTCATCAAGCACTTGTAGTAATATATTCCAGACATCAGGATGCGCCTTTTCAATTTCATCCAATAACACAACACTATATGGCTTTCTTCTTACGGCCTCTGTTAATTGACCTCCCTCCTCATACCCCACATAACCCGGAGGAGCACCCACCAATCGACTTACAGAATGTTTCTCCTGGTACTCGCTCATATCAATACGAGTAAGCATTGATTCGTCATCAAATAAAAAGTGTGCCAGTGATTTAGCTAATTCAGTTTTCCCCACACCAGTTGTGCCTAAAAAAATAAAAGAACCAATGGGTCTCTTTGGATCTTGTAAGCCAGCACGGCTTCGACGGATAGCATCTGATACTGCGGTGATGGCTTCCTCTTGCCCTATTACACGTTCATGCAAATGATCCTCCAGCGATATCAGTCGATCTTTTTCCGATTGAAGCATTTTAGCAACAGGTATACCTGTTGATTTGGCAACAGATTCAGCAATATCCTCCGCATCCACTTCTTCTTTCAGTAACCTTTTCTCCGTTTCTTGTGATAGCTGATCACTAAGTCGGGTTACTAAATTTTCCTCCTCTTTTATTTTTCCATATCGGATTTCGGCTACTTTACCATAATCACCTTCCCGCTCAGCTCTCTCGGCTTCCTGTTTCAACTGCTCGATGTTCAACTTTGCCTTTTGCAATTGATCTACTAACTCTTTTTCTGCGACCCATTTAGCCTTCAGCGTATCTCGTTGTACCGCCAGATTAGCAATTTCAGTATTTAGCTCTTTCAACTTAGTTTCATCATTCTCTCGTTTGATCGCTTCGCGTTCAATTTCGAGCTGGCGGATCTGGCGCTCTAATGAATCCAGCTCCTCAGGCATCGAGTTCATTTCTAAACGCAGTTTTGCAGCACTCTCATCAATTAGATCAATAGCCTTATCCGGTAAAAATCGATCAGTAATATAACGGTGAGACAATTCAACTGCTGCAATAATTGCCTCATCTTTTATCCGAACATGATGGTGCGTTTCATAACGATCCTTTAATCCACGTAAAATGGAAATAGCATCTTCTGTATTGGGTTCCCCAATGATAACTTTTTGAAATCGACGTTCCAGCGCCTTATCTTTCTCAAAATATTTTTGATATTCATTTAAAGTTGTGGCACCTACAGCACGAAGTTCCCCGCGTGATAATGCAGGCTTTAAAATATTGGCTGCATCCATTGCACCCTCTCCACCTCCCGCTCCTACCAACGTATGTATCTCATCGATAAAAAGAATAATCTCCCCATTTGAATCCCCCACTTCTTTAACCACCGCCTTCAGTCTTTCCTCAAACTCTCCTTTATACTTGGCACCTGCAATTAACAGACCCATATCCAACGCATAAATTACCTTAGACTTAAGATTCTCAGGAACATCTCCATTGATGATACGATGGGCAATTCCCTCCGCAATAGCTGTTTTACCTACACCAGGTTCTCCAACTAAAATGGGATTATTCTTTGTACGACGCGATAAAATATGAAGGGTTCGTCTGATTTCCTCATCTCGCCCAATTACAGGATCCAACTTTCCCTGCCGGGCAAAATCATTCAAGTTCTTAGCATATTTCGATAATGCATTGAATTGCTGTGATTGTGTCGAAGAAGTAACCTTTTCTCCTTTACGTAATTCATTTATAGAAGTAATAAGATCCCCTTCAGTTAATCCCGCATTTTTTAAAAGCTTCCCAACTACGTCATCGCCCTGAACAGAAGCAAGAAGCAGGTGCTCAGGCGTAACAAACTCGTCCTTGAATAGCTGCAAACAAGACCCAGTTCTTAAAAGTAGTGTGTTTGCTTCACGGCTGATTTGCTGTGCAGCTTCCCCACTTACGCGAGGTAGCGTAGCTAACAACTCCTCTAACTTTTTTGCCACAATGGTAAGAGTTACATTGTTCTTCTTTAACAAATACTCAATTGGCGTATCAGGCGCTTCAATCAACGCCTTCAAAATATGAGCGGGCTCAATGGACGGAGCTTGCGCATTGAAAGCTAATTGCTGCGCTTGCTGTACAATTTCAGCAGCCTTTACCGTGTAATTTCCAAGATTCATAATCGCATGATTTAAGTTCAGCAAAACAACCGATGGGTTTCACCATATGAATACCCATCAAAAATCATTCAGCTTAAGAATTCCAAGGCAAGAAGAGTAACTTTGTCATAATAATGTATGAAATACTGCATGAAAGTCAGCATGATTCTTGTCAGCCTGCTATTATTACAGACCCACTCAAAATGCCATGGCCCATCTGATTGTCTCTTGCTGCTGGTTAAAATTGAATCAAAGCAGCCTTCAATTAACCTCTAGAACCATAGTATATCCAGCGTGAGTACCATCGAAAGAAATACCGCAATTGTAAAAAAAGCAGCCAGCGACTTAGGTTTTGAATATTGCGGGGTTGCAAAAGCAAAAAGACTGGAGGAAGACGAGCGAAGACTAGCCGACTGGCTCAACAAAGGGTTCCAGGGTCAAATGCATTATATGGAGAATTACTTTGATCTCCGAGTTGACCCCACCCGACTTGTTCCTGGAGCCCAATCTGTAATTACTTTACTATTTAATTATTATCCTGCCGAGCAACAAGAAGCAACAGCTCCCAGAATTTCAAAGTATGCATTTGGAAAGGATTACCATTCCGTGATAAAAGAAAAACTACATTCCTTTTTATTTGAGCTCAGAGAAAAGATCGGCAATATAGACGGAAGAGGATTTGTAGATTCAGCACCCGTGCTGGAGCGAGCATGGGCAAGAGAAGCTGGGTTGGGATGGGTTGGGAAAAATGGAAATCTGATTAACAAAAATGCAGGTTCATTTTATTTCATAGCTACACTGATAACGGATTTAGTACTAGTATCTGACAATCCATTCATCAAGGACTACTGCGGTACCTGTAACCGATGTATTGAGTCTTGCCCGACAGCCGCCATACTTCCTGAAAAAGTAATTGATGCCAGTCGATGCATTTCCTATTATACAATAGAATTAAAGTCTCATCTCAAGCCTACCTTAGAAAAAGGAAAAATGGAAGGATGGCTATTTGGCTGTGATACCTGTCAGGATGTTTGCCCCTGGAATCGTTTTAGCAAGCCTCACACAACCAATCAATTTAAACCCATACCTGAGTTACTAACACTTACCACCAGTCAATGGGAAGAGATGACAGAAGAGACATTCAAAAAAATATTTAGCAACTCACCATTGCAACGAACCCGTTTCAGTGGAATTCGAAGGAACCTGCAATTACTAAAAGAGGATGAATAAAAAGTAAGTTCTGCAACACTAAACGCCAACTACTCTAGCTTTTCTTTCAATTGATGCAATTCGCTTTCTAATGCGGCACCAAATCTGGACTCAACCAGCAAACTTGAAAATTTCTCCCAGGGATACCAATCAAAATAAAAATCGTAATACCGTTGGACTGAACAGCTAGTATTAACCGGCCCTTTCAATATCTGATACCCAGCTGCCATTTGGATAGCAGAGGTACTTTTGATCAGCAAATGCAAGGTACTATCTGACTTTGCATGAATAGACGTTGGTGTGCCAGCAGGAAGAATCGCCTCCCAATAGTCAGCAAGCTTTAACACTAAACTTACTGAATCTGGGTTCGCATGTATGTCAATGGCTCTTGATACGCGTATATGGCTGGGAAAAAAAGAAGAAATAAGGGTTACTAACAAAAACAAGGCCCCCAAACTTATTAGTATCAACAATATAATTCGTTTCATTTTACTTCAATTACTCCCACCGAATCAACCGGCTTGTCAAAAAATAAATTAATACCGTCCAACCTATCAACATACCGATTTCCGTTCCACAGGATAACAAGGACTCCCCTTCAAAAGAAATTTTCCGAAGCGCATCATTGAAGTGACGAAGAGGCAATACGGCACTTATTTGCTGAATCCAACGCGGAAATACATCAACCGGAAAAAATGTGCCTGATAAAATAAGTTGAGGGAGTGCAAAAAGATTAATGAGTAGCGGGATAGACGAGTCTGCTTTCGCTACACTACTGATTAGGAGTCCAGCCCCCATGAGCAAGAAAAGCATCAAGACTGTCAGCAATAAGATAGATAAAAAAGTTAATCCACCACTACTCAATGTGAAGTCCATCACCCAATGTCCAAATGCAATTAATACAGTTACACTCACTAACTGAAAAAACAAACGGCTGATTCCAATTCCAATTAAAATATTAATTCGACGAATTGGAGTAGCAAAAAATCGCTTTAGTACCAACTGCTCCCGAAGGCCGTAAAATGTAAATGCAATACCAAAAAGCGTTGAGAATAAAATTGAAAAACCAATTTGACCTGGCAGTACAAAATCAATGGGCCTGTAAGGTCTAACTTCTTCAATCTGGGGTGGAAGCAATTGTACTTTTTTATTAATACTGGATTGCGCAGCATCCTGTTGAAGCGCTAAGTAATCTAATTGTTGCAAAAAACCTCCCAGCGTATTGCTACTGGCAGTAGTAGTATAAAATTGCACAGCAACACCACCCTGTGCTTCAGTAGACTCCGATTGTTGAATACGCAATACCCCCGTCAATTTACCACGAAGCAATGCTTGTCTTAAAGATGCACTATCAGAGAAATGTACAATTTTAATAAAGGGATTTTTAGCAAGGGTTTGGTAAAAAAAATGTGAGGTATCACTACCCTCTTGGATAGCAATGCTGTATTGTATTCCCTTGTCTTGTCGAAAAGCACCAAAAATCAGTACAAACAAGATGGGAAATGCAATGCTAAAAACCAAAGCACTTGGGTTGGCAAGTATTGCCTGAAAACTCGCCTTGATAATGGCCAGCATAGCGCGAGATTGACTATAAGCAACGAGATCTTTTGATGCCATGAAAACAAATGTATCTCAATTTTAAGGATATTTGAACCGCATGAATCTTGTCTACTTGTTAACAGGTTCCAATCTTGGGAATCGAGTTGAAAATTTAAATAAAGCAACCGAACTGATCACTGAGAGAGCAGGAAACTTAGTAGCCTGTTCAAAATTTTACCAAACAAGCCCCTGGGGGCCTCTCGAACAACCAGACTTCCTGAATCAAGCAGTAGCAGTAGACGCTTTTCTAGAACCGCAACAGCTAATGGAGCTGCTGCTGGGCATTGAAGAAGAGATGGGACGAATAAGAAGTGAAAAATATGGTCCCCGGAACATCGATATTGACATGCTTTTTTACGGTAATAAAGTCATGAAAACTTCTTTATTACAGCTGCCACACCCGGAAGTGCATAACCGTCGTTTTGCCCTGACCCCGCTGGCAGAGATTGCACCCGCATTTATAGACCCGATGAGCGGTAAATCCATTAGCAAACTACTTTCTGACTGCCAAGATCCGGGAACAGTCTTGCAATTCAATTAAATTGCAGGCAGTAAATGAAGTATCAGTTTATTACTATAGAGGGAAATATTGGAGCGGGGAAAACTACCCTTGCCCAACTGCTAAGCAGATATTACAAAGCCCGGCTGATCTTGGAAGAATTTGCGGACAATCCTTTTCTACCAAAATTTTACGAACAACCTGCGCAATACGCTTTTCCAGTTGAATTATTCTTTATGGCAGAGCGATTTAAGCAGTTAAAAGAGCTCCTGCACCAACAAGATCTGTTTCAACAAATCACTATCTCTGATTACTTATTTACTAAGTGCCTTTTGTTTGCCAAAGTAACCCTTCCCGCAGATGAATACCGACTTTATCAGCGGCTTTTTGATATTATCCATCAACAATTAATTCAGCCCGATTTATTAGTCTATCTGCATGCCCCCGTAGACCGATTACAAGCAAACATTAAAAAAAGAAATCGAGCTTACGAACAAAATATTTCAGACGATTATCTACAACAAATACAGGAAACCTACACTCACTATCTTCGCCAACAATCAACCAGAACGCTCTTTGTAGATGTAACCCATGCAGACTTTCTAAATAACGATTCGCACCTACAAACACTCATTACAGCACTGGATAAAGAATACGAACCCGGAATTCACTATATTGAACTTGCATGAAAATTTGGCGTCAAATCCCCTACCTATCGCAACCCGTAATCAATCCGGAATTCACTTCTTATATCGTAGCACGCATTTTATTTATTGCAGGCCTAAGAATGACTCCTGTATTATTGGGTTGGCGGCTCTATGAGATTACTGGAAGTAAATTGGCGTTGGGAATGCTTGGCTTATCTGAGGTAATTCCTGCCATTGCCTTGGCTTTACCTGCGGGAGTGCGAGTTGACAGAAGTGACAAACGTAAACTACTTACCACTTGTATGGGCCTTTACCTGGTGTTGATGGCAGGCCTGACTGTAGCCACTTCTGATTGGTACACACAGCAATACTCCAATCTTGTATCAGAGTGGACCATCTATTTATTGATGGCAGGCACCGGCGCAGTTCGCGCCTATTCCGGCGCTGCTTTTAATGCGTTCTTAGCACAATTAGTTCCCGCTGAATCGTTAGTCAAAGCCGCCTCAATCAATAGCATGGTATGGTTGGTTGCTGCAGTTATCGGTCCGGCTTTTGCTGGACTTTTGATGGGCTACACAAATATTACCGTTGCTTTTATTCCAGTACTCGTACTTCCGTCTATTGCAATTTTATTGTTTCAGCGAATTGCACCAAAACCAATTAGCTGGCAAGGAACCTCCAAAACCTGGGAAGGCGTAAAAGAAGGAGTACAATTTGTCTGGAAGCAAAAGGCTTTGTTGAGTGCCATGAGTCTGGATATGTTTGCAGTACTATTTGGGGGAGCTGTAGCCTTACTTCCTGCTTTTGCAAATGACATACTCATGGTGGGACCGCAGGGATTAGGTTGGCTGGTAGCTGCCACTTATATCGGAAATTTCATTGCACTAGCCTGGTTTACCAAAAGACCCTTGAAAAAGAAACAAGGGAAAGCGTTGCTGATTGTGGTAGCGGGCTTTGGACTTTGCATTTTGATATTTGCACTATCGCATAATTTCTGGCTCAGCTTTTTTGCCTTGTTGGCCTCTGGGCTTTTTGATGGAGTAAGCATGATTGTTCGTGGTACAATCGTACAGCTTTTTGTACCTGATGAAATGAGAGGACGCGTATCGGCAGTAAATTCGATGTTCATCAATTCTTCCAATGAATTGGGACAATTTGAAAGTGGTGTAGCCGCTACGGCAATGGGATTAATTCCTTCTGTAATTTTTGGGGGATGTATGACACTACTGATTGCTGGTATCACCTGGTTCAAAAGCCCCACCCTTCGAAAATTTGAATACTAAGGTTTTGGGATA
>SXWI01000049.1 GCA_005791465.1 Bacteroidota bacterium
ATCTCTGCTTTAGTTGGACAGATGTACCCAAAAGGAGATCGCAGAACTGATTCCGCCTATACTATTTTTTATATGGGAATCAATGTGGGTGGTGCGTTAGGTCCAATTATTTGTGGTCTGGTAGGTGATACCGGCAACCCTGAGGATTTCAAATGGGCTTTTCTTGCTGGAGGAATTGCTATGCTCATCAGTGTGGTAGTCCAGCTTGTTTTTCATAAAAAATATGTGTTGGACCCAGATAAAAATATATTGGGTCTTACGCCTGCTAATGCACCGACCGCCTGGACTCGTCCACTGAATATAATTGCTGGATTAACCTTGCTCGCTGCCGTGATGATTACAGCGCTATACATTGATACGCGTGTAGTTGATTATCTCACCTATGTACTCATTGCATCTCCAATTCTGATTGGCTCTATTATTTTTTCAGATAAGACCTTGAGCAAAATCGAAAAGCAGCGCGTTGCAGTGATATTTAGTGTTTCCTTCTTTGTGGTATTTTTCTGGAGTGCTTTTGAACAAGCAGGTGCTTCCCTTACTTTTTTTGCAGAAGAACAAACCCAGCGTGATCTTGGTTTCTTTACAGTCCCTTCTAGTTTTTTTGCCTCACTGAACTCAATTTATGTTGTGCTCTTTGCCCCTGTATTTGCGTGGTTATGGCTAAAATTGGGAAAACGCGAACCCTCCTCTCCCACCAAAATGTCGCTGGGACTCTTTTTACTTTCACTGGGCTACTTATGGATCGCTTTTGGCGTGAAAGAGGTTGCCGTAGGAACAAAAGTGAGCATGATCTGGTTGTTAGGGATGTACGCATTACATACTTGGGGCGAACTTTGTTTATCTCCGATTGGACTTTCCCTCGTTAATAAATTAGCACCCATCAAATTTGCTTCCTTACTGATGGCGGTTTGGTTTTTGGCCAGTGCGGCAGCCAACAAACTGGCAGGTGTACTAAGCGCCCTTTACCCCGATGGCAAAACCACCAACTTCATGGGTTATGAGATGAATAATCTTTATGACTTCTTCATTTTGTTTGTAGTGATGTCTGGTATAGCAGCTGGTATGCTATTAATACTGACCCGCAAACTTCAAAAACTGATGAACAATTAATATCAATTGCTATCTATGAGCGACCAATCCTTCAAACCCTTTGTTTCGCCGGAAACAAAAATGGCAGAGTTCACCTTGAAATCCATTTTAACAGGTGCTGCTTTTGGAATTATTTTCGGTGCTTCTACCGTTTACCTGGCGCTCAAAGCCGGATTAACAGTTTCTGCGTCAATTCCTATTGCTGTATTGGCCATCACATTGGGAAGGAAATTTTTGAAGACTACAATTCTTGAAAATAATATCATTCAAACCACGGGATCCGCAGGAGAGAGTATTGCCGCAGGGGTTGTGTTTACATTACCCGGTTTTTTATTTTTAAGTGAAGCAGGCAGTGCCAACTTCTTCAATTATTTCACCATTCTGACCTTGGCTATCGTTGGAGGAATGCTCGGTACCATGATGATGATTCCGCTACGTCGCTCCTTAATTGTACAAGAACACAAAACCTTACCCTATCCGGAAGGAACGGCTTGCGCCTCGGTTTTAAAAGCAGGAGAGAAAGGGGGAGATTTTGCACGCACCGCATTTTTGGGACTGGGTGTTGCCTTTGGCTACGCACTCTTACAGAAAATTTTTCATGTGATTGCAGAAGCGCCTTCATTCATGACCAAGCAAACACAGAAGTTTTTTCCCTCTGCCAAAGTGAGTGGCGAAATCACACCTGAATATCTTGGAGTCGGTTACATTATCGGACCCAAAATCGCTGGCGTATTAGTAGCGGGTGGTGTTCTTAGTTGGTTTGTATTTACTCCCTTACTGGCCAGTTTACTCAATGACAACGGGATAATTATTGCCGCACAGTTAGTCAAGCTTGGTTACCTCAAGGATGTAGCTGTTGCAGGAGGACCGGGTGGTTGGGATCCTGCAACCGGACAATTTGCAGATTGGTCTACGGCTATTTATCGCGCCTACATTCGACAGATCGGTGCAGGTGCGGTAGCAGCAGGTGGATTTATTACACTCATCAAAACAATTCCAACTATTGTTTCTTCTTTTAAAGGAAGCATTGGCTCACTCAAACAATCCAGTGGTGTAGCTACAACTACAACGCGCACTGAACAAGACCTTTCCATTAAAGTAGTGGGAATTGGTAGTTTGATTCTCATTGCTATCATTGCACTAATGCCCAATACATTGATACCTGGTGCCAATGTAGGAAGCAAATTATTACTCGGTTTACTGGTCATTATTTTTGGAGCTTTTTTTGTGACCGTATCCTCTCGAATTGTAGGACTGATTGGTTCGTCCAATAATCCTATTTCCGGTATGACCATTGCAACCCTAATGGGAACCTGTTTGATTTTTATTGCCGTAAAATGGACCGGTCATTTTTATGAGCCTATGGCATTAGTAGTGGGTGGGATGATTTGTATTGCTGCAGCTAATGCGGGTGCTACTTCACAGGATTTGAAAACGGGATATATCGTGGGAGCCACCCCCAAGTATCAACAGCTGTCCTTGTTCATTGGTGCCATTGTTTCTTCCATTGCCATTGGTGCAACTATTAAAGTACTCGATCAGCCCACGGCAGAAATGGCCGCGCAAGGAATTCAGCATGCCATCGGTACAGATAAATATCCTGCACCGCAAGGAACCTTGATGGCAACGTTAATCAAAGGAATTTTATCCTTCAACCTTGACTGGCAATTTGTATTAGTAGGCGTATTCATTGCTATTGTAATGGAACTCTGCGGTATTAAAGCACTCAGCTTTGCCATTGGAATTTACTTACCGCTCTCCACCACCTTCCCCATCTTTATCGGTGGTGCTGTGCGTGGATTGGTTGAATGGCGGCATAAGCAAAAGAATATTGTAGTAAGTGCAGAGGAAGAAGACCTTGGTAAAGGAAATTTATTTGCAACAGGGCTGGTGGCAGGCGGTGCCTTAGCCGGTGTATTGGTAGCTATCCTGTCTTCGATGGATAGCGTGAGCACCACACTGGGAAATTGGAATGCAGAACACGGCCTAACTGAACAGCTAGGAGGCGAAGGATATAAATGGCTAGGGGTTGGCTTTTTTGCCTTGATGGCATTAGTCCTCTACCGAATTGCCATGCAACCCAACAAGAAATAAAAAAGGCTTGTAATTTTATAGCATGCACCATCGTATCAAAGCCTTAAAATACCTGACTCCCTTTATCTTTTTTATTGGAGCCAGTATTTCCTTCCAAACAACTGGGTGGATGGTTTGGATCAATATGATCATTGCCTGGATCCTGGTGCCGGTTTTAGAATTAGTATTCAAACCCAACACCACCAATTTAGAAACGGCCGAGGAGGAATTAGTACGAAAGGATTCTTTTTACGATTGGATTTTACACCTGGTAGTGCCTTTACAATATACGTTGCTCTATATGTTTCTGGTATCCATGCAAGATCCTACACTCGATACTTGGGATCGTGTGGGAAGAATTACCGTAATGGGCATTCTTTGTGGCAGCTTTGGAATCAATGTGGCACACGAATTAGGACATCGAGTGAACAGGTATGAACAAACACTTGCAAAATTTCTGCTGCTTACTTCTCTCTACATGCACTTTTTTACTGAACACAACAAAGGACACCATACCCGTGTGGCTACGCACGAAGATCCTAGCAGCGCTCGAAAAGGAGAATGGGTATATCTGTTTTATTTCAGAACCATTATCATGGGATTTGTCAGTGCTTGGGAAATTGCTAATAATGAATCACGTAAAAAAAATGGAACGGCTTTTTCCTGGAAAAATGAAATGATCCAATTTCAATTGATCCAAGGAGCATTTTTGTTTTTAATCTATTGGTTCTTTGGATTTTTTGTATTGACATGTTTCTTAGGTGCTGCCTTGATGGGCATTTTACTTCTGGAAACTGTCAATTACATTGAACACTACGGCTTACAGCGGGAGCAATTGGAAAATGGAAAATACCAACGCGCCATGCCTGCTCACTCCTGGAACAGCAATCACGTAGTGGGTCGATTAATGCTTTTTGAACTCAGCCGTCACTCGGATCATCACTATTTAGCCAGTCGTAAATATCAAGTGTTACGCCATCACGATAATGCACCACAGATGCCCACCGGTTATCCGGGTATGATGTTACTGTCGCTGGTTCCACCACTGTGGTTTGCCATCATGAACAGACGTATTGAAAAACAGTTTGCTACAGTAGAAGGTTAGCTAATTTTATTCACCCCCATATAAGCATGCAAAGAGGAAGGCAATTTTATGCCATCTGCCTCTTGATTATTTTCTAACAAAGAAGCCATGATGCGTGGCAAAGCCAGCGAACTTCCATTGAGGGTATGGGCTAACTGTGTTTTTCCTTTTTCATCTTTAAAACGAAGTTTTAATCGATTAGCCTGAAAAGACTCAAAGTTGCTAACCGAACTTACTTCCAACCATTTTTGTTGTGCGGCACTGTACACCTCAAAATCATAGGTGAGTGCAGAAGCAAAACTCATATCCCCTCCACACAATCTTAGAATCCGGTAAGGCAATTCTAAGGATTGTAATAACTGTTCTACATGCGCGACCATTTCTTCTAACACTGCGTAACTTTTTTCGGGCTCTACAATTTGAACGATCTCAACTTTATCAAATTGGTGAACTCGATTTAAGCCACGTACATCAGCACCAAAACTGCCCGCTTCTCTTCTAAAACAAGCGGAAAAGGCAGTCATTCGAATGGGAAGTGAAGCAAATGGAACAATTTCGTCACGATAAATATTGGTAACAGGAACTTCAGAAGTTGGAATCAGGTATAAATTATCTAAGGGCATATGATACATCTGTCCTTCTTTATCAGGAAGCTGACCTGTTCCATAGGCAGAAGCTTCGTTGACCAGCAAGGGTGGTAAGTACTCTGTATAACCAGCGACCGTGTTGAAATCCAAAAAATATTGAATCAGCGCACGTTGTAGTTTAGCACCCTTCCCTTTGTAAAGAGGGAAACCG
>SXWI01000050.1 GCA_005791465.1 Bacteroidota bacterium
AAAAAAGAAGATCGCATTTTTAA
This sequence comes from Bacteroidota bacterium, assembly GCA_005791465.1. GTDB lineage: Bacteria > Bacteroidota > Bacteroidia > Chitinophagales > Chitinophagaceae > JJ008. The sequence continues at coordinate 24 of SXWI01000050.1, forward strand.
TGGCATGGATTTGCAATCGCAGGTTTGGATGAGTCATAGTGACTCCATTAAAACACTTCCAACCGGCTACGAACTGCTGGCCGACACAGATAGCATTCCTGTTGCTGCGTTTAAAAAAATCGAGAGCGGACATCCATTATATGGTGTGCAATTTCATCCTGAAGTTTATCATTCCTCGCAAGGAAAGATATTTTTGAAAAATTTCTTAGTGGAGATATGTGGTTGTAAACAAGATTGGACCCCTGCACATTTTATCACGGACACTGTTGACGCATTGCGTAAACAAATAGGTAAACGACGTGTGATTATGGCACTTAGCGGCGGTGTGGATTCAACAGTAGCCGCCACCTTGATACACCGAGCTATTGGTGATCAATTAACAGGAATCTTTGTTGACAATGGGGTATTACGCAAAGACGAATTCAAAGCCGTCTTAGATACATATCAAGAAATCGGATTACCGGTTAAAGGGATTGATGCCAGCGAACGATTTTATAAAAACCTGGCAGGTAAAACAGATCCCGAAGCAAAAAGAAAAGCAATTGGCGCTCTCTTTATTGATGTATTTCAAGAAGAAGCTGCACAACTAAAAAATATTGAATTACTGGGACAGGGTACTATTTATCCCGATGTGATTGAAAGTGTTTCGGTACACGGCCCTTCGGTGACCATCAAATCCCATCATAATGTTGGAGGACTTCCTGAACATCTGCATCTTGAACTAGTGGAACCACTCCGTCTTTTATTTAAGGATGAAGTAAGAAAGATTGGATTAGAGTTGGGAATCCCCCCTGCAATGATAAATCGTCATCCCTTCCCCGGTCCTGGACTGGCTATTCGAATACTAGGTGAGGTAACTGCAGAACGTGTACACTTGCTGCAAGCGGCCGACCAAGTATTTATACAAGCATTAAGAGACAAAGGATTGTATGATGCGGTTTGGCAGGCCGGCGTGATCTTACTTCCCGTTAAAAGTGTAGGCGTGATGGGTGATGAACGCACCTACGAATACACGGTTGCTCTAAGAGCAGTTACCAGTGTAGATGGGATGACTGCAGATTGGGCTCACCTTCCTCACGAATTTTTAGCCCATGTTTCCAACGAGATAATAAATCACGTCAAAGGAATCAACCGAGTTGTTTACGATATTAGCAGTAAGCCACCGGCAACTATTGAGTGGGAATAATTTACTCCTTGACTATGAAAGGTATTCGCATCTTTTGGATGCTTCTTCTCACAAGCATTCTGTTTACACAAGTGCTAACTGCACAAAAAAATGCACCAAAAAATCCAGTTCGCATTGGGTTATTGTTGCCATTGTTGCTGGACTCGGCATTTGATCAAAAAAATAACATCAAGTTCCCGCCTAAATCTTTTCCCAAGTACTTATTGCCTGGACTGGAATTTTATGAGGGAGCGATGCTTGCACTTGATTCACTGAACAAAAATAAAATGCCTGTCCAATTGGTAGTAATAGACACACGTGCCGCCAATCATAGCATACAAACCCAATTGGAAAAACTAGATCATTTGCCGCTCGATATTATCCTGACCCACTGTAACGCTGCTGAACTTCGCATCATTGCAACCTATGGATTAAAGAAAAATATCCCTGTCATAAACGTTAACCTTCCCAACGACGCAGGTATCATCGAGAATCCGTTTCTAGTCTTGCTTAATTCTACACTCCGTACACAATGTATTTCCTTGGCCGATTATATTCATAGTAAATACGCCAAACAACAGGTAGTGGTCTTTCGTAAAAAAGGAGCATTGGAGGATCGGATACGCAGTTATTGGGAAGAAAATAACCTGACTAAAAAAAATCCTAAATGGACCTACGTTGATTTACCAGATAGTTTCTCTGTGAATCAAATCAGTGCCAAGTTGGATACCATCAAACCCACCATTTGTATTGCGGGGACCTTAGATGAAAATTTTGGAAAACGCTTGGCCTCACAACTTGCTATGCTAAATAAACAGCGTTACAAGACAAGCTTAGTTGGGCTGCCCACTTGGGGCGACATTAAAGATTTTTCGAAACTTGAATACCGAGGCTTAGATATTACATACTGTACTCCCTACTATAATTCTCGGACCGATTCCGTAAGTCAACAAGTGCAGCGTTTTTTCTCTACCACACTATATGCTCGTCCAAGTGATATGGCACTACGCGGCTATGAATCGGTTTGGAAATACGCGAATCTCCTACTCAAGTATAAAGACAATATCGCAACGCAACTGGCCTCTAGAGAATTTGAGTTATTCAGGGAACTTCAAATACAACCTGTTTTTGGCAAGGAAAAACAGCTACACTACTTCGAAAATAAAAAACTTTATTTTCTGAAGTGGCAAGACGGGATTCTCAAACTGATTCCCTGATTTACAATTGGCTCCTAATTCATTTTTTTCTGCAGACTTGATACCTGTTGCTGCAAGTCCGAAACCACATTCGCCAACTGGTTCATATCCCAACGATGCTGTGAATTTGCTTTAGAAATAACTACTTGTGCCTGCCACATTTCAATCACTTCCTCCGTACTGACGGTGTAGGGATGAAAGACCGGATTATCACTTACTAGCGTAAGCTTATCCTTCTGCTTTCCATTTTTCTGAACTCGTTTGTATACTATTCCTTCGTTACGGGAAACTACAATACAGGGCGTATCATTTTTTACCTCCTCAAGGTCACTCACTTTTTCTCCAACAATCACTGATCCACTGGGTGTGGGTAACATGGAGTCTCCAATAATTTCAAAAGCACGATAATTACTTCCTGTTAACATAGGAAGGGTGAACGTATTTAATTCATCGATGAACTCAGGATCAGCATATCCTGCCAAGTAACCTGCTGCTGCCTTAACGGGGACAAATGGGATCTCAGCAGGACCTGATACCATTTTCATGGCTCTGCGTTGAGATAGATAATTACCCTTCTGATCGCTCAGATCTTTTCGAAGCAACTCATCCATGGTCAACTTGAATAAATCACAAACTGCCTCCAACACCTCATAACGGGGTTCCGCTCTTTCCTCTTCATAAGCTCCCAATAAGGATCTTTTGATGTTAAGTTTAGTGGCAAATTCTTCTTGCGTCCAGCCCCGCTGTTTGCGGAGATATTTCAAATTTTGATTGGAGAAGGACATGGGACTCTAATTTATTTAGTTGCAAAATACTAATATTTTTAGATTTTCCAAATTTTTTAGCCTCCATCTTGGTCTGCGCCTAAAAAAAGGGGAGTTTTACAGGGTTATGAATACAAAAACATCGAAACCACGGTCCAAAAATCAAGCACCCAAAGTAATAGGTAAAGAGAAACCTATCATCCTGATCACCAATGATGATGGTATCTCTGCCCCCGGAATTCGTAACCTAGTGGAGTCAGTCAGAGACATCGGAAAAATAGTGGTGGTAGCCCCCGATAAACCCCAATCGGGGATGGGGCATGCCATTACAATTGGAGAACCACTTCGCTTACATAAAACACATCATTTTGAAGGTATAGAATCCTATTCTTGCTCAGGCACACCCGTTGACTGTGTGAAATTGGCTGTTGACAAAGTCCTTCATCGCAAACCAGATCTCTGTTTGAGCGGCATCAACCATGGGGCCAATCATAGCATCAATGTAATTTACTCAGGCACTATGTCTGCAGCCGTTGAGGCAGCTATCGAAGATATTCCCTCCGCTGGATTCTCACTATTAGATTATAGCATTGAGGCTGACTTTTCTGGTGCGCGTCATTACGCAAGACAAGTTGTTGAGTTGATGCTAAAAACAAAACTGGGTAAACATACTGTACTCAACGTCAATATTCCTGCGAAGGCCCTTGAATTATTGAAAGGAATAAAACTCTGCAGACAAGCTTATGCTAAATACGAGGAGAACTATGTACAGCGGAACGACCCGCATGGTCGTCAATACTATTGGTTGACGGGCGAATTCCAGAATTTTGACAAAGGCAAAGACACTGATGTATGGGCGTTGGCTAACAACTTTGTAAGTGTGGTGCCTGTACAATATGATTTAACCCACACCGTTTATCTTAAACAATTAAAGTCCAAATGGGAAAAATGATTTTTACAAAAGACAATTTAAAACTAGGACTTGCATTAGGACTGGGCGGACCCCTGGTAGGACTTATTTTTCTTTATTACTATTTGTACCCCTCTTTCACATTGCTGGAATTTTTAGATTCCTTTATTCATGAAAATCGATTACTAACCTCAATTGGTTCACTCAGTTTACTGGTCAATGCCATTCTATTTACGTTTTATGTGAATACGCAGCGTGATCAAACTGCAAAAGGTATTTTTATCGTTACCGTACTATATGGTATTGGCATTCTATTGCTAAAGTTGTTTAATTAATCCCATGCGTTACTACATCATAGCCGGAGAGGCCTCAGGTGATCTGCATGGAGGAAAATTAGTAAAGGCCATCCGGGAACTTGATTCAACTGCAAGTATTCAGGCTTGGGGGGGCGAACAAATGCAGCAAGCAGGTGCCACTCTTGTTAAGCACTACAGCCAGTTAGCATTTATGGGCTTTGTAGAAGTTATAAAAAACCTTCCTGCTATACTACGCAATATCCGATTCTGTAAAAAAGATATTCAAGCATTCAATCCCGATGTGCTAGTGCTGATCGATTATCCAGGTTTTAATTTAACCATTGCTTCTTGGGCTAAGAAAAATGGCTATAAAATTGCTTACTATATTTCGCCACAGGTCTGGGCTTGGAAAGAAGGACGTGTAAAAAAAATGAAGACCTGTATCGATCATTTGATGGCCATTTTACCTTTTGAAAAAGACTATTTTCTAAATCGTTGGAATTGGGAAATAGAATACGTGGGGCATCCGTTGCTTGAAGCTATTGATCAGGCCCAACAACAACCCCCTACTCCAATTCCAGCTACACAGCCAATTGTAGCCTTATTGCCCGGCAGCAGAAAACAAGAGATTAGTCAAAAACTACCCATCATGCTGGGCGTTAGTAAACAGTTTACAAACTACCAATTTGTAGTAGCAAAAGCGCCTGGGCTTCCCGACACATTTTATAAAATATGGCAAGAACAGTATCCTAACGTATTGTTCGTCACTGGCAAAACATATGATTTGTTGCGGCAGTCACAAGCAGCATTGGTTACCTCTGGTACTGCCACGTTGGAAACTGCTTTACTTCAAATACCACAAGTAGTTTGTTACAAGGGGTCAGCTATATCCTACGAAATTGGTAAACGTGTAGTGAAGATTAAGTACATCTCATTGGTAAATCTAATATTGGACCGGCCACTAGTTGAAGAGTTGATACAATATAAACTAACGGTTCCTACACTCACTGCCGCGTTACAGAAAATTCTTACCCCTTCTGTTGCCCGGAACACTATTATGGAAGGCTATGCAACATTACGCACGCTCTTGCAACAAGAGGAGCCCGCTTCTAAGAAAGCTGCTATATCTATTCATGCATTAGCTAGAAAATGAGTTTGATAGCCAGGATAACCAGACAAAGTAGAAAAATAAGAATACTGATCCGGTTGATGCCGTGCATATAACCAATCCACGCTGATTTAGGTCGTGAAGGATCCTTTTTTCGCAGGTATAAATATTCGGCTAGTTGCTTGAGTACGCTCATAAATAGCGTGAAAGATGTTAGTGGAGAATACCGGAGTCGAACCGGTGACCTCTTGCATGCCATGGCATCTCTATGAGATGGATTATCTCCAAGAAGGAATTGGTCTTCGCGCGATGGCGCAGCGAGATCCACTTGTTGAGTATCAGAAAGAGGGATACGAGCTA
>SXWI01000051.1 GCA_005791465.1 Bacteroidota bacterium
CAATTTGGTAGGTTCGCCCTCAATACTTTGTTGAATACGTGCTTTATTCCAACTTGCTCTTTTTTTCCAAAGATCTCCTCTTGTTACAAACACTACTAATTGCTGAGCCGTTCGTCCAGCGCCTTGTCCCAAACAATAGGGCGCAAAACGTTCTTTTTCCTCAGCAGATCGTATCCAATAAAATTCCCAGCACTGCATATTACTGCTGTTGGGTGCTAGTATCGCATGCTGGATTGCTTTTTCGATTACTGCATCTGGTACGGGAATATCTGCTGCAAAGCGTCGGTTGGAGCGACGTCTATTAATAATGATATCAAATTCTTTCTCTTGAAACATTGCTATTGATTGTTGAATAAAAAAAGCCGTCCGAAACCGGACGGCTTATAATTTTTTGAATACCTGAATTACCAACCAGGATTTTGTTGTGCTTTGATGGTTGGATTTACGTCAATCTCAGTTTGTGGGATTGGGAATACACGTCTGAAATTAGCATAAGGAACGGCACGCGCAGCAGCTGGGTAGTTTGTACCACGGTTGATGTCTAATTTAAAACGTTGCATATCCATATAACGCTCTCCTTCAAAAGCTAGCTCTTTTCTACGCTCAGCCATAATATCATTAAATAAAGATGTACCAGTAGAAGCTATTGCCGTAGCACCACGTTGTGCGGTGATTGCATTCACATACGTTCTAGCATCAATTTCAGAAGCTGGTAATGAAGCTTCAGCAGCGATCAAGTACATCTCAGAAAGACGTAGCACTTTTGTGTCAGAATGATCGCCAACAAAGTTGGGGTATTTATTTACAAACACAGATGGCAATCCACCACGAACACCTGTTGCATATAATGCACGACGAACATCAGCGGCTTCAATAGAAGCGTAAAGGTCATCTGCACAAAGCATATCACCGTAGTTACCGGCTTGGCTATAGATATAAGATAAAGCATCAAATGCGTTGTTCGCAACGGCATCTGCAGAAACCTCAAAAATTGTTTCAACTCTGTCCGTACGAATAACAGGGTTAGCCCAATAAGCACCGTGACCAGCAGCTGTAATCAATGTAAATCCACCGTTGTTAATTACATCTAACGCAGCAGTTCTGGCATTTGTCTTATCATTTTGCGTTAAGAAAACGCGTGCTTGCAAAGCACGTGCAGCGAATTTGCTAAACTGAGAAGAGTTGGAGTAGGTGGTCATGAGATTAAATGCTGTATTGAGGTCAGTATGAATCTGATTATATACCTCAGCTACTGTATTTCTTCCTGGTTTTAAATCCGCATTGTACACTGTGACAATTGGTACACCTGGGCCATTTGGGTTGTCCGTGAAAGGTCTGGCAAAATAACGCACCAAGTTAAAATAGCAGAGCGCACGAATAGTGCGGGCCTCACCTTTAATTTGATTTACCGTAGCGCCACTTACATTGGCATTGATGATATTGTTAGTTCTCAAGATAATTCCATAGGCTGAGGACCATAAGCCAGAAACATCTCCATCAGTCAAGTTGTAAGAGTAGTTATTGAACAGGGTGTAACGGTTGGTGTTAAGAACTGATTGGTAGGTGTTATCAGCCATCATATCTCCAATCACCATTAATGAACGACCGTACATAGCAGTAGAGCGTAATCCAGCGTAAGCACCACGTAAGGCAACTAATAAATCGGCTTCCGTTTTTAGCGCTTGTTCTGGAGTCAGGTTTGCTGGAGGGTCTAGCTCCAGAAAGCTTTTCTTACAGGAAGAAAAGGTGGTTAGCACCATTACAACCAGAAGAATTTTTGCAGTTATATTTTTCATAACAGGTAGTTTCAAGTTTATTGAATTAGAGCGTTACGTTTAAGCCAAAAGTGACTGTTTTGGGTATAAATACGTTTAGGTTGGTTGTGGCAGAGACTCCTTGCTCTGGGTCAAACGCAAGACGCTTGTCTTTTACCCATGTCAAGAGGTTACTACCACGCACATATACGCGTAATGCTCCAATTTTCAGTTTGCTTAAATCTTGCTTTGGTAGGTCGTACCCAACCTGGAAATCACGCAGACGGATATAATCGCCTTGCGCTAAGTTAAATGTGGATGCACTTTGGAAGTTTCTATTACCATTGTATACATAACGGGGGATATCAGTGATGTCACCAGGCTTTGTCCATCGGTTCAACTGGCGAGCCACTTTATTGTAAACGGCACCATTCCCTGATCCTAAATAGAAACCACTCCATGTGTCATAAACTAAATTACCAAAGTTGTAGTAAAGCTGCGCGCTTACAGAGAACCCTTTGTAGGTAATGGTGTTACTGAAAGATCCAAAGAATTTAGGAAGAGCTTGTCCTACCAATACGCGTGCTCCTGCACCTGGGTATGTATTGGTTTTTGTAGTAAGTGTAGGATCAGCATACCAGAGCGGATCTCCATTTGCAGGGTCTGCACCCGCATATACACGTTGGAAATAAGTAAGTCTGGCCTGTCCAACACGAAGAATGTAAGAGCCGTTTCCGATGTCTTTACCGTCTGGCAGGCTAGTAATTTTATTTCTGTTGGCAGCGTAGTTAAAATCAATCTCCCAACGCAAATCTTTAGTTTGTACGGGGATTAAATTAACCTCAAACTCAATGCCTCTATTTTCCATAGATCCGATATTACGTCTTGCAGAACCAAAGCCAGATGTCAAAGAAAGAGGCACATTCAAAAGCAACCCTTCTGATTTACGTACGTAGTAATCGAAAGTGATGTTAACGCGACTCTTAAGGATTGAAAGATCGATACCCACGTCGAAGGGTTTATTCAACTCCCATGTAAGATTTGGGTCTCCCACGTTGGTAGGGGCACTACCCGGATTTTGATTGTAGTTGAAGCCGAATCCATAAAGTGGAGGAGAATCGTAGTTGCCAATACCTGCGTTACCATTCACTCCAATTGAAGAACGCAATTTCAATTGATTGATAAACGTGAACTTCTCCATGAACTTCTCGCGCTCTAAGTTCCAAGTGGCACCTAAAGACCAGAAATTACCATAGCGATTGGCGGAACTAAAACGGGATGATCCATCCCGACGGAAACTACCAGAAAATACAAAACGATCTTGGAAGTTCAAATTTCCGTTAATGAACTTGGAGTCAAAAGTATAATCACTTATTGTGGCACTAGATAAAACAGGGCTTGCTCCGGATGTGGGATAAACAAGAGTGAGTGAGGGAGGGAATTGGTCAGCGCGTAAAGAGCTAAAATAACCAGCTGATTTTTGGCTTTCCAATCCGGCCTGAACAAACAATGACAGATCACCATTGCTTGTTAAATCCTTTGTGTAATCCAAAGTGTTGGTAAAGGTCCAATTGAAATAACGTGTATAATAAGAAAAAGCACGTCCGTTCGTGGCCTGTCCGTCACCGTGAATTGGGTTGTTATATTGATCTTCCTCAGCTGTGTTATAATCAACACCGTAGTTACTGCGGAATTTCAAATTGTCAGAAAATTTATATTCAGCATTAGCGGCACCACGCAAACTCACTTCACGTAAAAAGCGACGATCAATATCAGAAAGTGCAATTGTATTATGTAAGCCACCAAGTGTGGAAGAGATTAGGTTATAAGAACCATCCTTGTTATAAGGAGTCCGAGTAGGAAGTAGGAAGTAGGCACTAAGAATGGGGTTACCAAATGCACCACCAGCAAGCGGAGCCCGCTGACTAACCACACCACCATTCATGTTCACGCCAATGGTTAATTTTTCCGTAGTCTTATTGCTGATCTTTACATTGAAAGAGTTTCTTTTCAATTTAGAATTGATAGAAGTTCCTTCCTGGAAAAAATTACCAGCAGAAATAAAGAAACTTGTTTTATCATTTCCTCCATCTAAGCTGATATTGTAAAGACGCTGACCAGCAACTCTGGTTACTGCATCATACCAATTAAAGTCAACTCCATTTCCCAGACCCAATGAAGCCAGGGTTGAAGCAATAGCGGCGGGGGAAGCGCCTAAGTTAACTAAACCTTCTCGGGACAGATCCAAATATTCTTGTGCATTTAGAGGACGATATAAGCTGTTCTCATAGGCAATATCACTCTTACCAGCCTCCATATCTAAACGAACTCTTGTTTTTCCACTACGCCCCTTTTTAGTAGTAACAATAATAACACCATTTGCACCACGGCTTCCGTAAATTGAAGTAGCAGCTGCATCTTTTAGAACAGAAATCGATTCAATATCGTTAGGGTTTAATGTACTCAAAATGTTAGCTGTGGTTTGTAAACGAGAAATATCACCAGTATTTAAGATGATACCGTCTACGATCCAAAGAGGTTGATTACTTGCGCTAATGGAGCTGAATCCACGAATCACAATTTCTTGTGTTGCACCGGGTTGTCCGGAAGATGCAACTGATTGCAGACCTGCTACCTTTCCCTGTAACGCTTTATCCACTGAGGTGAAAGGTGTGTTCTCAATTTCTGCCGCTTTTACGGTAGAAACAGAACCAGTCAGTGTTGCTTTTTTAGTGGTACCATACCCCACCACCACAACATCTTGTAGGGTTGAGATAGAAGCTTTCAACTGAATATTAATTTCAGTTTTATTGCCAATTACAACTTCTTGGTTTGCGAAGTTCAACGAGGAGAAAACAAGCGTGGTAGTTGAACCAGGTACTGAAATGCTATAATTACCGTTTGCATCAGTAACGGCACCCGCTTTGGCTCCTTTGATAACAACAGAAGCGTTAGGAACTGGATTGCTGGTTTCGTCGGTTACACGTCCTTTGATTACTTTGTTCTGAGCGGACACCTGGAAACTCACCAATAATACGCATAGGAATGCGATCAGGCACTTTCTCATTAGATTAGTTTTTTGAGGATGGAAAGGTAATTAAAATCTTGCTTCTCATTGCATTTGATAGCCCTGCTCAGTCATTATTTTGTTAAACAGCCCAATTCGTTGATTTTGTTGGTCCAGCGGGCTTATTTTTGAAAAAACAAGTAAATTCATGAAACTCAGTCTTTTTACACTTTTTTTAGTCCTTATGACTCATTACACAACAGGACAAAAGTCACTAAGTGATTCATTATCAATTGATAGTAAAATTAAGGTCGGAAAACTGGGAAACGGCCTTACCTATTACATCCGTTCCAACAAAAAACCTGAGAAAAAGGTTGAGCTCCGCCTGATTGTCAATGTGGGGTCCATTATGGAGGATAATGACCAGCAGGGCCTGGCACATATGGCCGAACATATGGCTTTCAACGGTACCCGAAATTTTAAGAAGAACGATATTGTTTCTTACCTGCAAAGCATTGGAGTTGAGTTTGGCGGAGACTTGAACGCCTACACCGGTTTTGATGAAACCGTATACATTCTCCCCATCCCAACTGATCAACCAGGCAACCTCGATAAAGGTTTCCAGATTCTGGAGGACTGGGCGCATCAGGTTACTTATTTAGACGAAGACATTAATAGTGAGCGTGGCATTATATTAGAGGAAAGCCGTTTAGGAAAAAGTGCGGACGAACGCATGTTTAAAAAAGTATATCCTGAACTTTTCAAAGGATCCAAGTATGCCAGTCGTTTACCAATTGGTATAGATAGTATCATTAAAAGTTTTCCTCCCGATGCTATTCGTCGTTATTACAAAGAATGGTATCGGCCAAATTTAATGGCTGTAGTTGTAGTGGGAGATATAAGTTCGGAAGAGGCATTGCGTTATGTACAAAAACACTTTTCCGGATTAAAAAATCCTGCTCAACCTCGTGTACGTGATTATGCAGTTGTGCCGCCTTATACTAATTCCAATGCGATGGTAGTTGCTGATAAAGAAGCAACCGGTTTTGAATTCAGTGTTAATTTTCCTGCTCGTGCTATTAAACCCACTACCACACTGGGGGAATATCGTGCAGATCTGATTCGTAATCTTTATGTTTCGCTACTCAATAATCGTTTTCGTGAGTTGATACAAAAAGCGGATCCTCCATTTGTATTTGCTGCGGCTGGATTTGAAAGTTATGCGCGCTATCATGAGTCCTTCAATATTTCAGGATCAACCGGCACACAAGATGTTCAAAAGGGTTTACAAGCAGCCATGACGGAAATTGAGCGTGTAAAACGGTTTGGTTTTACTGTTGCTGAATTAGAGCGTGCCAAAAAAAATATCCTTACTGCTTATGAGCGCCAATGGAACAATCGTGATAAAACTGAATCAGCAGTCTACGCAGATGAATACATTAGAAACTTTACAGCACAAGAGCCTATTCCTGGCATTGATAATGAATTTACTTATGTAAAAGAAATGCTTCCTGGTATCCAATTATCAGAGGTTAATGCGCTTACTGATTTGTATAGAAATGAAAAAAATACGTTTGCCTATATCACCGGGTTGGAGAATGATGAGAAGTATAAACTTCCAGCTGTGGCGGCTATCAATTCAGTTATACAGAATGTAGAAAAAGATGCATCCATAAAAGCGTATGAGGAAAAAGTAATTGCAACCAACTTATTGACTTCTACTCCGCAAGCAGGTAAGGTAACGCGTACCTCACGTAATGCTTTACTGGGTTCAACCGAACTCACTTTATCCAATGGAGTAACCGTTACGTTGAAGTCTACTGATTTTAAGAATGATCAGATTTTATTTTCTACTACCCGATATGGGGGACTTACTGCTTACACTGTTGAAGACAAATACAGTGCTGAAAATGCCACTGCAGTGGTAGGGAGTATGGGCTTTGGATCTTTTTCTCCCACCGATATGCGAAAAGCAATGGCGGGTAAATCAATTGCTGTTAATCCGGTTATTGGTCAGTATACAGCAGGATTTAGTGGAAGTAGCAGCAAGAGAGATTTAGAAAATTTCTTTCAGCTTTTTCATTTGTCGGTTACTGAACCAAGACGCGACAGTGCGTTGTACAAATCTTTCTTACAACGTAGCAAAGCACAGGTGGCTATGCTGAGCGCCAATCCGCAAATTGCTTTTATAGATACACTTTACCAGGTTTTGTATGAAAAGAATCCACTTGCTCCCACTGCAGTTCCTCGTGCCGCTAATTATGATAAGATAAACCTGGATCGTGCCCTCGAAATTTATAAAGAGCAATTGGGTGATGCAGCGGGTATGCATGTTACCATTGTTGGTAGCTTTAATGAAGACACGGTTATTTCGCTGCTTGAAAAATATGTAGCCAGTTTGTCTGCTTCTAAACCCCGTAATTACGTTGATAATAAAGTGCGTCCTTTCAAAGGCCAAAATGATTTTCAGTTTAAAAAGGGGAAAGATGATAAGAGCTTAATTCTTGGAGTTTTTCATGGGGAGGTGCCTTATAATGCAACGACGGAACTTCAGCTAGAGGGTTTGAGTGAAGTGATGAATATCTCTATCATAGAAGAAATGCGTGAAAAAATTCAAGGAATCTATGGAGGAGGCACACAAGTCCAGTTAGCAAAGCTTCCCACTGGAAACTTCCAGTTCATTCTACAACTTCCCTGTGGACCCGCTAAGGTGGATACGCTAGTCAAAACATTCCGCAGCCAACTTGAAGGGTTAGCTAAAAACGGGGTGGATACGGGTTATGTTTCCAAAGTGAAAAAAGCCTGGATTGAAAAATATCGAGTAGATAGTAAGAAAAATGAATACTGGTTATCCGCCTTGCAAGAAATAAAATTGGGCGAACGGAGTGCTGATCAGGTGGTGAATGCGGAGAAATATTTTAATGCATTCAATGCTGCTGATGTAAAAAAGGGCGCCAACCTTTTAATTAATGCAAAAGGAAAAATGATTGCGGTGCAAATGCCGGCTGAATTAAAAACGGAAATCAAGTCCGAAACAAAGGGTTTCTAAAATAAAAAGGCTGTCCAATCGGGCAGCCTTTTTTAAACCAACCTATCCTTATCAATCTTATTCGTATTCAAGTTCGTTATTGAAAAATTCCCAGGTTACACTACAATTTTCTAATTCATTGTAATCTGACATCTGTGCTAGTAAATGCTGGATAAACAGATTTACATCGGGAGTCAGTTCAAGTCTATTTATTGTAATTCTATGCGATTCCATCTTGTTTAACTATTAGTATGTAAATATTAAACAAAATGAGTTAAAAACAAAATATTTTCGAGTATTCTACGTAATAATCTGAATAACACTACTTTAGATTGTATCCTCCAATCATTATTTTGTTTATCTTGACCCAAACTTACCATGCTTTCCGCTCCAAAAGGTCAAAAAGGGTTGGTTTCGGTAATCGCAGCCTCCTCGGTGGGCACACTGATCGAGTGGTATGATTTTTACATTTTTGGTAGCTTGGCCGCCATTATTGCTACTAAGTTTTTTCCGGCGGGTAATCCAACTCTTGCTTTGTTATCTACGCTTGCAACCTTTGCAGCTGGTTTTGTAGTTAGGCCTTTTGGTGCACTTTTTTTTGGAAGACTAGGAGATTTAGTGGGTCGTAAATACACTTTTTTGCTCACGCTGGTGCTGATGGGCCTTTCAACTTTTCTAATTGGATGTGTCCCTGACTATTCAACTATTGGTTATCTCGCACCAGTTCTTGTTTTATTATTACGCTTATTACAAGGATTAGCACTGGGAGGCGAGTATGGAGGTGCGGCCACCTATGTTGCTGAACATGCACCTGTAGGTGAACGAGGCTTTTGGACTTCTTGGATTCAGACCACAGCAACGATTGGTTTGTTTTTATCCTTGCTTGTAATTATCACCGTGAAAGGGAATATGTCTTCAACTGATTTTGCAGCGTGGGGATGGCGTATTCCGTTTTGGCTTTCTATTGTGATGGTTGGGATTTCTATATTGATTCGTTTGCGCATGCAGGAGTCACCGCTTTTTTTAGCCGCAAAAAAAAGTGGGCAAATTTCTTCTCATCCTTTAAGGGACAGCTTCACTAAAAAATACAATTTCAAATTTGTTTTATTGGCCTTGTTGGGCGCTACGATGGGGCAGGGGGTGGTCTGGTACACGGGACAATTTTATGCACTTAGTTTTATTCAAAATACACTCAAGGTTGAAGTAGCACAAGCCAGTCAATTAATCATGTGGGCATTGCTTTTTGCAACCCCCTTCTTTATTTTTTTTGGATGGCTTTCGGATCGAGTAGGTCG
>SXWI01000052.1 GCA_005791465.1 Bacteroidota bacterium
AGCGTCTTCAGCATAGTGCTTAAGTTCAGCTACAGAAGTGGTTTTCATGATCACTTCCCCTTCAATGGCCACCGTTTTACCCTTAGCCGCAACCGGAAGGAAGAACGCATAATCCTTCATCTTCACCATCACATCTTCTCCTTGGGGAACTTCTAGTTTTAACCAACAGCCTTTTTTAGGACATACGTCCGTTATCTTGGCTGTGAATTTTACATTGGTAAAATCATTTCCACCTTTAACTTTCTTTACCACATCCGCAAACGACAGGGCATCAGAGGCAGTAATTTTTTCGCCATAAGTTTCACCAGATTTTGCATCGCCCGCAGGAGGCTGTGCCATGGAAAGAAATGTGAAGATCATGCAGATCAAACTTGATAAAAACTTTTTCATAACAATTTGTATTAAGGGACTGTAAAGTTAGTCGAGTTTTGGTTTTTTAAGTTGAAAAGTCCGGGATAGATTAAATCCAAATCGCACCTGCCCCTTTCCCCATTGTCCGGTGGTTTCTGTGATGAATGCACGCTCGTTCATACCGATAGCGTTGGTAACATGTAATTGAAACACGTGGCCGCCTGTTTCTATGTCCAATCCAACCGATAATGGATTATAATACCCTGTTTCAGGCATACCCACCAATATATGGGTGTAGTCCCAAGTCAGTGCCATACGCTTGGATAATTTCAAACGACCTCCCACTCCCAATGCATAAATATCATTGCGATCACTGGGGGCCTGCACTAAATTTTTATGTACCAACATAGGCATTAATTGAAGGGTAAATCCCTCGCTAAACTTTCGGCCCAGAATAGCCTGATTATAAAAAGCAAGACGGGAGGAGAAATAATTCTGTCGCGTTGGATCGGCCCAGGGCAAACCGTCTACTGTAATACCAGAAACAAAAGCCAATGTTACGGGCGAACTCCGGGGTCCTTTTGATTGAAGAATCGGTGCATATTTGATAAAGGCATCCACTTCTTTTTTAAACGTGCTACGACCAACTCCTACCATTAAATTATGCAATAGACCAAAGTCAAAGCTCATACGCATACTAGCCTGATCGAGTCCAAAGAAATTCTTGTATCCTTGATCCAACGTGCCAAACCGATGCAGGATTCTAAAATCCATCGTACCAGGATTTAAAAATTCCATGGAGTGTGCATTGATAACTCGTGGTGATTTAAATGCAGATTTAATTCTCTCTTTCGTTGGCTTTTCTTCACCCAACAGACTTAACAAGTCGTCCTGGGCTTGAACACCTACAGAAAAAAATAAGAAGAGGAAAAGGGCAAATAGTTTTGATTGCATTATCGTATAGTTTAATCGTACTTAACTCTTGAGGGACTCTAGATTACAAGCCACCTCGATTTTAGCAGTTTTATTAACCTTATCGGCTACCACACCTGGAATGGATACTCCATAATCCGCAAGCAATAATGCAAAGCTGGCTGTGGCATTTATTGTACCACCTTGCACTACTAATTTCCCAGGCGCTTCCACATCTTTTGTTTGACCATGCATAGTGAGCTTCCCTTTCACCGTCACTACATAAGCTCCATCCTTAAAATAATTAACCGCAGCATTATTAACAACGGCTCCTTTAAATTCAGCTTTCGGAAATTTATCACTCTCCAGATAATTCTCATTGAAATGCTCCTGCATCAAGGCAAGTTCGAATATGAACCCTTTTATCAATACGGCAAATTGCATGTTACCATTAGCCGCATCGAGCACGCATGTAACGGTGCGGTTTACGGCTAGGATATTTTTAGGAGAAGAAGACGCTGTAGCATTAAAATCGATACGTCCAGCTTTCGTAAAGAACTTTTGCGCATGGGCCAGATTTGTTACACAAACACCCAATAAAAAAATGAAAAGTGATTTTTTCATTACAAAATTATTATTTTTTTAAAATGGTGCAACGAACCAAGGTAACATCAGAGCCCAACAAAGAATCTGCCATAAAACCAGCACATACACCACGAACAGTAACAGAACTACCTGGTTGTAAATCCCCAGCTTGCGCACTGAAAATACCATCCACACTACAACGAACGGAGGAAAGCGAACCATCATTTCCCAACATTACCGTATACAACCCAGCTTCATCTTGATTAATGGCACGAACAGCCCCCTCTACCTCCACTACCTTATCCAAATATTGTTGATTGGCTTGTGCTTCATTCTCCTCAAAGGCACCAAGTAAAGTAGCGGTAGTAGTCAAAAAATCAGACTTCATGCTCTCCATGTTAGCAGGCTTACGGTTGTATTCACGGTAGCCGAACCAGGCACCCAAGACAGCCACTAACAAAACAAGTACTTTAATGATTTTAAAATTCTTTTTCATAAACTTATTTAGTTATTTAGCATAACGCCATTTACCCATTTTTTAATGCTGGTAATTTGACAATTATCGTAACAATTCGCAGGGCTTACAGCCGGTATGCTTTTTAAAAGCCGTCGAAAAATGGGAGATGGAAGAATACCCTAGGGAAAGAGACACTTCCGTAACCGTAAGGCCCTTTTCGTACAATAAAAACTTTGCGTGTTCCATGCGCAGGCCCTGATAAAAATCAAATACCGTGGTACCAAACAACTCTTTGAACCCTTTTTTCAAGTAGCATTCATTGATGGCCACTTTTCGACTTAGTTCTTTAATAGTTATCGGCTCCCCAATCTGTTTGATCAAAATTTCACGCGCCAACATGATCTTTTCCCGATCGGCTTCATTTTCTAAAAACTTGCAGGAAATAGTATCGATGGAGTCCTCTCCCATCATGCTGTCTAATGTATAGAGCAACAGCATTTGGGTTTGGGCATTTATAAAAATATTTTCTCGGGTATCGGTGTACGTATGATTTAAAATAGTTTCTAAAACCTGTGTTGTTTTATTCGATAAGGTTTGCGATTTTTTAAAAGGTAATGGATGCTTGAATTGAAGCAATTGATCCAATAAACTGGCTGGTTTTTTTCCTTTTACAAATTGACTAACCTGACTTGGCGAAAAGCGGAAACTGACCAGATCCACCGACTCTACACGCTCTAAGCAATTTGGAGAAGCCGAAAACTGACAACTGTCACACTCCTTGTCTTTTTGTTTACAGTATACATTGCCACTTAAACAGTAATGCAGTTCCAAATACCGACCCGCAGCAGTTGATTTTTCATAACGGTAAACTAGCATCCCCATATCCTCAAGATCCCAGTGAGGTTGCTTGCGATACCGCTTGATACTGTATTGAATAGACCCCGGAATTTGTTGGACACGATCGTACAAAATATCCTGATAATCAAGGGTAAACAAGTCCTGCGCAGCCAAGGCGACTATGTCAAATTGCGGATTCACAACTGCAAAATTACTAATTAAAGTTATCTTTGCAGCCTTACATGATTCATCCCCATACTTACATCCATTCTAACGCAAAAGTGGCACCTAACGCCAAGATCGATCCGTTTTCGGTAATTCACCAAGACGTTCAGATTGGTGAGGGCACCTGGGTGGGCTCAAATGTGACCATTATGGAAGGGGCACGGATCGGAAAAAACTGTAAAATATTTCCCGGAGCTGTTATTGCCGCCACGCCGCAGGATTTGAAATTCGACGGAGAATATTCTACTGTACATATCGGAGATGGCACCACTATTCGTGAATTTGTGACCATCAACCGTGGAACTAAGGACCGGGAAAAAACCGTGATCGGAAAAAACTGTATGATCATGGCCTATTGCCACTTTGCACATGATTGTATTGTAGGTGATCATGTAATTACCAGTAATAATACTCAAGTAGCCGGACACGTTGTGATTGGCGATTGGTCAATTCTCGGAGGAATGTGCGCTGTTCATCAGTTTGTCAATATTGGCGCGCATGCGTTTGTAAGCGGAGGTTCGCTAGTTAGCAAAGACATTCCTCCTTATATCAAAGCAGGTCGTAATCCACTCAGCTACGCAGGGGTAAATTCTGTGGGCCTAAAAAGAAGAGGATTTAGTGTAGACCGAATCAATCATATCCTGGATATATATCGGGTCATATATAATAAAGGTTTCAATACCAGTCAAGCACTGGAATTTTTGGAAGAAGAAATGGTCGCTTCAGACGAACGCGATGAAATAGTCACCTTTATTCGAGAGAGCAATCGCGGCATCATCAAACGATTTACCAAAGGAGCAACCGATGACGATCTCTCTGTCTGATCTCGGAAAGCGATTTAATACAGACTGGATTTTCCGTCGTTTAACGTACGAATTCAGTGCGGGTAATAGTTATGCGCTGATTGGTCCTAATGGCTCCGGCAAAAGCACTTTATTACAAGTTATTGGTGGGGCACTTTTTTTCAATGAAGGAGCTGTCCGCTACAGAAGTAATGCTAACCAACCAATAGAAGACGAGCTCATTTATAAAGAAGTAGCCTTAGCTGCTCCTTATTTAGAGTTGATTGAAGAAATGACCGGTCAAGAGCTTTTGGATTTTCAGCAATCATTCAAGCCATTTATAAAAGAAAAAAATAGTTTTTCCATTTTAGAAGAAGTAGGGCTTAATGATGCCGCACACAAACAGATCCGCTATTATTCCTCAGGAATGAAGCAGCGATTAAAATTAGCGCAGAGTTTTTTTTGTAATACTCCTGTTTTACTACTAGATGAACCCTGTACCAACCTGGATCAGAACGGTATTGAACTATATCAACGTCTTTTATCCCTTTACACAGAAAATCGTATTGTGATTATTGCCAGCAATGATCCGGTGGAATATAGATTCTGCCAACACCAACTTTTGTTGAGTGAGTACAAATAAGAATCAGCTGCTACTGGTCATGAGAAAATTAAGATCAGTATATTTCAGCCCAAAACGTTGACTTAAATAATAATTAGTAAGGGCCCCATTAAAAAGATAGATGCCGTTGCGTAAATGCATCTTTTTCCAGAGCAATTTTTCAAATCCCCCTACTTCACCAGCATCCAATAATAGCGGCATCAATACGTTGCTGATAGCTTGTGAAGCTGTGCGCGCAAAACCAGAAGGAATATTGGGTACACAATAATGAATCACACCATAGCTGGTATAAACAGGGCGTTCGTGTGAAGTAATTTTTGAAGTTTCAAAACAACCACCTCTGTCAATACTCACATCAATGATTACCGATCCGGGACGCATATTGCTGACCATATCTTCAGAGACTACTAGCGGTGTACGGCCTGAAGCAGAAGAAAGCGCACCCACGGCCACTTCGCAGGTTTTGAGTTGCTTTGCCAATAAACGCGGTTCAATTACAGAAGTCCACATTCTTTGACCAACATTATTCTGTAAACGCTTTAGTCGATAGATATTATTATCAAATACTTTAACAGATGCACCCAATGCTAAAGCTGTTCTTGCAGCGTATTCTCCCACAATTCCAGCTCCAAGAATAATTACTTTGGCCGGAGCAATCCCGGAAATACCTCCAAGCAGAACTCCTTTACCATGATTAGCTGAACCCAAATATTGCCCGGCAATCAGCATCACTGCACTACCAGCTATCTCACTCATGCTCCGTACAATAGGATAGGACCCGCTATCATCTTTCAAATTTTCATAGGCAATAGCAGTAATTCTTTTCTCCATCATCTTTTGCAAGATCGAAGGCTGTAAAACTGAAAGATGAATGGGAGAAAAAATCAACTGATTTATCTGCAACAAGGGTAAATCCTCTTCAATGACCGGTGCGCTTTTAATTAGGATAGGCGCCTGATAAACTGTGGCCCGATCGTGTACAATGCGAGCGCCAGCTTCACTATAATCCTTGTCTTTGAAATGCGACCCCTCTCCTGCTCCTTGTTCAATCATTACCTCATGTCCGTTACTGACCAGCACCCCTACTGCATCAGGAGTCAGGGCAATCCTGTTTTCCTGAAAAGCAGTTTCCCGAGGAATGCCAATCAACATTTTTTCGGCACGAGGAGGTAAATCCAGGGTTTCCTCGAGCGATTCATAGCTAAATGAAGGTGAAATAGAAGGTTTATGCTGACTCATGCGTTGTATTCGTAAATGTACACAGATATCGGGTATCCTTGATGCCTGAAGGGGTAGAAACAGGTCGGATTTCCATATTGAGGTGCAGGGTGTTTTCAGGAAAAATTTCAATTGCTTTTTCAGGCCACTCTACAAAACACATATCCCCGCTATGTAAAATTTCCTCAATACCAGCATACCGCGCTTCTTGTTGGTCCTTTATCCGATACAAGTCTATATGATAGACCGATGCACCATCCATGGTAACATATTCATTAACCAAAGAAAAAGTAGGGCTAGAGGGCTGTGATTGCACGCCTACTGCCCGGCAAAGGGCTGCAATAAAGGTGGTTTTTCCCGTACCCATGGGGGCATGGAAAGCAAACACGCGGCGTGAACCTGCTTGCGCCAGGAAAGAGCGTGCGGCCTGTTCAATAGTCGGAAGTGTGTACTGTATCTCCATAGGTAATCGTACCAAGCAGCAATTTAGCACAGAACAGCTTGTTGCAGGCCATCTCCTTTCGGTAAATTTGCAGTATGGCTGTTACTAAATGGAAAGTGGGAGGAATGGATTGCAGTACTTGTGCCCTTAATATCCATCGATTTCTGGACAAGGAGGGGATGAAAAATATCCGTGTAAACTTTGCCACCGGTGATGTACAGTTTGAACAAACAGGTGCCCGCTCTGAGGAATTGCTGGAAAAAGGCATTGAAAATTTAGGTTATACTATTCAAGGGAAAAACAACACACCCCTTGCCGCTGAGGAAACTAACCGCTTTTCTCCGCAACTAATTCGATTTTTACTTTGTCTGCCCCCTACACTTCTTCTACTTTTTTCGCATACACTGGGTGGCTGGATACAACTCGGAGACTGGCTTCACAATCACTGGGTACAATTAGGACTAACCATTCCGGTATACGCAATCGGCATGCATTTTTTTGGCGCCAGCGCCTGGAAAAGTATTCGCAACCGAATGCCAAATATGAATGTATTGATTACACTGGGAGCCACTTCTGCATTTGGATATAGCTTATATGGAAGTTTTAGTGGACAGGCTGAGAATTTTATGTTTTATGAAACGGCCGCCACCATTATCACCTTAGTATTCCTGGGTAATTATTTAGAAGAGGCCTCCATCGCTTCCACACAAAGAGCCCTCCAGCAATTGGTAAAGTCACAAAAAGTGATGGCCACCATGATTGCATTTGATGATGAACATCACGAACAATATTTCCCAGTAGAGAATACCCAACTACATGTGGGTGATCTTATTTTAATAAAAACGGGCGAACAGGTACCGATTGATTGTAAAATTCTTTGGGGAGAGCTACATGTAAATGAATCAATTATTACGGGCGAATCCCTTCCTGTTCGTCGTTTGGCCAAGGACAAACTAATTGGAGGAAGTTTGGTAACCGATGGAACCGTTAAAGCGCAAGTAACGGCTACCGGAGAAGATACAGTACTCGCAGGCATTATCCAGTTGGTCAAAGAAGCACAAGGTGAGAAACCTCCCGTTCAACAGTTAGCGGATCGTATCAGTGCTATTTTTATTCCTACCGTGTTGGCAACTGCAGCAGCTTGCTTTCTCCTCAACTTTTTTATGTTGAATGATTTTGAAACAGCACTGCTGCGAAGTATCGCTGTATTAGTGATTGCTTGCCCTTGTGCTATGGGACTAGCAACGCCGGCGGCGATTGCGGTAGGGCTGGGAAGAGCAGCGCGCAGTGGAATTCTTTTTAGGAATGCAAAAAGCTTAGAGTTGTTTCAACAGATCGGACAAGTTGTATTTGATAAGACAGGTACATTAACCACCGGACAATTTGAGATCGGAAATTTTCAAATAACTGATCCAACAACCAGCCAAGAACAATTCAAGCTGCTAGCCTACTCCCTGGAAAAATATTCCAACCATCCTATTGCGCAATGTATCATCAAGAGCTGGAAAACAAAGGATGAAATACGATTTAAAAAAATTGAAGAGATCAAAGGAATAGGAATGTTGGCAACCGATCATGAAGGTAATACCTATAGCATCGGTTCCTGGAAAACCGTAGAGAGCCTTAGTAAAGATCTCAGTCATAATCTTTATATCAAAAAAAATAATTCACTGCTGGGTTGGATGGATGTAGCTGATCAATTACGTCCAGAAGCGCAATCTGTAATCAATTACTTGCATCGAAAAAAAATCAGAACCATTTTACTGAGTGGCGATAACCTGGACCGTTGCGAGAAACTGGGACAACAATTAGGCATTGGGGTAATCTATGCAGAAAAAAGTCCTGCTGATAAGTTAACCATACTAGAAGCACTCAATCAAGAAAACCCCACCGCGATGGTAGGAGATGGAATCAATGATGCACCTGCCCTGGCTAAAGCCACCATTGGCATCTCCATGAACGAAGCCTCGCAGCTTGCCGTTCAAACAGCACAGGTGGTACTGATGAACCATGGATTAAAAAAATTACCTACTGCATTAGGCTTAGGTCGTCACACATACATTACCATCAAACAAAATCTATTCTGGGCATTTGCCTATAATGTGATTGCAATTCCTGTTGCAGCACTGGGATATCTTACGCCCACTATTGGTGCTCTAGTTATGGGACTCAGCGATGTGGTACTTGCCATCAATTCAGTCCGTTTGTTTGTAAAGCGGGTGGAATGAGTCAACCGCATGCTATTTTAAAAAAATATTGGGGTTATCAGGAGTTCAGACCTGGACAACTTGCAATCATTGAAGCTATTCTAAAAGGTAAGGATGCGCTTGCCATACTGCCCACAGGAGGAGGTAAATCGATTTGCTATCAGGTGCCCGCCCTGCAATTATCCGGTATTTGTTTAGTAGTCTCGCCCCTGATAGCATTGATGAAAGATCAGGTAGAAAATTTACGAAGCAAACAAATAACCGCCTATGCTTTGTATAGCGGCATGAGTCGTAAAGAGGTCATCAACACCTTACAGGTAGCCAGTACCAGCAACTGTAAATTTTTATACGTTTCACCAGAGCGACTTGAATCAGATTTATTTCAAGAATATTTGCCAGGATTAAATGTTCAGTTGATTGCAGTAGATGAGGCCCATTGTATTTCGCAATGGGGCTATGATTTCAGACCTCCCTATTTACGAATTGCACAACTTAGAGAAGAGCTTCCTGATGTACCCATCCTAGCGCTAACAGCATCCGCTACTCCACTTGTACAAGAGGATATAGTCAACAAGCTTCAACTTCAAAATCCTGAATGGGTAAAACAATCCTTTGCAAGACCTAATCTTTCGTATAGTGTGTTTGATGTAGAAATAGCGATTCCTAAAATTTGTACCATTCTCAATCAAGTGAAAGGAAGCAGTATCATCTACTGCAGGACACGTAAACGAACACAGGAAATTTCCAGTTTGTTACAAGCGCAAGGCATTGAAGCCAGCTTTTATCATGCAGGCTTAGAAGCCTCAACACGCCAAAAAAGACAAGCGGCTTGGAAAAATAATCAATCTCCCGTGATGGTTTGTACCAATGCATTTGGAATGGGCATCGACAAGCCAGATGTAAGAACAGTCATTCATGTGGGCATACCCGACTGTCTGGAAAACTATTACCAGGAAGCCGGACGTGCAGGGCGTGATGGCAATAAATCATATGCCGTATTACTTTTTACATCCAGAGACAAGGAGGAATTACTTGAATCCATCACAGAGCGATTTCCCTCACTTGCATCGATTCGGGAGGTATACCAGTCCATTGCCAACTATTTACAATTACCCGTGGGAAGTGGCGAAGGGCAATACTTTGACTTTGACTGGACCGCATTTATTCATCGGTTTAAATTACCAGCACCCTTAGTATTACATGCATTAAAAATACTTGAACAAGAAGGATGGCTTGATTATAACGAGGCTGTTTTTCTTCCTCCCCGTATTCAATTTATTGCGCCACGTATGATCATTGAGTCATTGGAGCAGGAATATCCTGATTTGGATGTACTAAGCAAAGCATTATTACGAACCTATAGCGGTATTTATGATCAACCCGTGAGTATTTCAGAGAAACAATTAGCCTTTTTAGTAAAAGCCCCGCTAGAGGAAATAAAAGCACAACTACAAGCTTTAGAAGAACTAAGCATTATTGCCTACCATCCACAAAAAGAGCAACCTCAATTATTTTTCCCCGTACCAAGGATTCGCGCAGAAGAGCTTGTGATAAATCAAGCCAATATGCGCACCAGAAAAAAACAATATGAAGAAAGACTACATACCATGCTTCATTATGTAGAGGAGCTGAACACCTGTCGTAGCCAACTAATTGCAAACTATTTTGGAGATACGTCAACAGAGCCATGCGGCAATTGTGACAATTGTCTCCAATCGAAAAAAAAGCCGCTGACTGCTGCAGGCTTTGAAGAAATCAAAACCCAGCTATTAGGCATATTACAAAAAGGGCCTATACAGTACAGCTCGTTATCCGGTTTGTTGAAAAATAAAAAAGAGACAAAAGTGTTGGAAGTGCTTGAAGATCTACAAGCAGAAGAGATTGTTCAGGTGAAGAAAGATGGAACAATCACACTCCGCTGAAAACCTACTCTTTTACTATAAGCCGAAATCCTTCGCCGTGGATATTTACAATTTCAATACGGCTATCCTCTTTCAGATACTTTCTCAATTTAGCAATATACACATCCATACTCCGACCATTGAAATAGGTATCACTTCCCCAAATTTTCTTGAGCGCTTTTTCGCGGGGTAATATATCATTGAGGTGTTCAGATAATAATTTCAATAAATCATTCTCTTTGGGAGAAAGGGTTTGTTTCCGATCACCCACCGCTAACTCACGTAAGCGGGGATTAAAATGATAGCTGGCCAAATCAAATTCACGTTGTTCTGTTTCACGCTGCTGCTCTTCGTTTCGTTTCAATATTGCTTTGATCTTAAGCAACAATACCTCACTATCAAAAGGCTTGGTGATATAATCGTCGGCACCCAGTTTATACCCTTGAATTAAATCCTCCTTCATAGTTTTAGCACTCAGGAAAAATAAAGGCACGTCAGGATCTACATCACGAATGGCTTCAGCCAAAGCAAATCCGTCCATATTCGGCATCATCACATCTAGTAAACACAAGTCAAAACGCTCCCGCTGAAAAGCAGCCAATCCGAGTCTTCCATCGCGCTCCAGGATTACATCAAAATCATTCAGCTCCAGATAGTTCTTAAGCACAGCACCGAGGTTGTTATCATCTTCGCAGAGCAGAATTTTTTGTTTCTTACTTTCCATAAATAGGTTTTTTAAAATCCAATAATTACAAATAAAGGCAATGCCAAGGGGTGAACGAAGGAAGTTGGCTGAATATTTTGTTAAAACGCGATTATTTGCTTTTGAAGGACATACTTATTCAAAGCAAACAGTACGCCGCAGTTCGTACTAAATAATTAAAAAAGCGTGCCTGCTTCCTGAGGCCCCGTTTTTCCTAAGTGCTCATAAGCCTTTCGCGTAACCTCACGTCCGCGAGGGGTACGTTGCAAAAATCCTTCTTGAATTAAAAAGGGCTCATACACTTCCTCAATAGTACCTGACTCCTCTCCTACTGCCGTAGCTATGGTGGTGATCCCAACCGGACCTCCTTTGAATTTATCTATGATGGTAGAAAGGATACGGTTATCCATTTCGTCAAGACCATGTTCATCTACGTGCAAAGCACGCAGCGCATGTTGTGTAATTCCTAAATCAATTTCGCCATCATTCAATACCTGCGCAAAATCCCGCACCCGCCGCAGAAGTCCATTGGCAATACGAGGTGTACCCCGGCTTCTTCTACCAATCTCAGCCACAGCTGTGTCAGTAATACGCACTCCTAAAATGGAAGCCGATCTTTTTAAAATAGCATCCAGCACTGAAGCTTTATAATATTCTAACCTGGATTTAATTGCAAAGCGGGAAAGCAAGGGAGC
>SXWI01000053.1 GCA_005791465.1 Bacteroidota bacterium
GTAAGTGAATTTGAAAAGGCAGGATTTACTCCTGTTCCTGCCACCCGAATCAAGCCGCCATTGGTAAAAGAAAGTAAAATACAATTGGAGTGTAAGGTTCTTGAAGTGAAACCACTGGGGAATGAAGGAGGCGCAGGTAATTTGGTGATCTGCGAGGTTCTTTGCATGCACATTAATGATGCACTATTGGACACTAATAAAAAAATGGATCCCCGTCAACTACCCCTGGTAGCTCGACTGGGAGGAGATTGGTATACGGTTGTCAACGAAAAGAATTTATTTCAGGTCCCCAAACCCAATACTGCACTTGGAATGGGAATAGACGCCTTACCGGTTGCCGTTCGTACTAGCCAAATATTAACCGGAAACGATCTGGGCCAGCTGGCTAATTTTACGAGTATACCTCCCGTTGACCCGGGTTTTCAAGATGACCACTTAAAACAGATTATCCAGTACTTTTCTGTAAATCCGGACGAAATGGAAAAGGAAATTCACCGTTATGCGAGCCAATTGCTGACCCAAGGAGAGGCGGCCGCAGCCTGGCAAGTACTGCTTTCCTCAGTAGTTTCTTGATTTACAATAAATTAAATCCAAATTTCGCTTAAATATTATCAGGGCAGATCTGCTAAAGTTTAGGGAAACTAAAATATCTTTGCGCGCAACAGCTTAAGTAGTAAATGCTTAACTTAGGTTGCCGTTTTAGCTGAACCAAAAAAAATGATATGAAAAAATTGTTTTTCCTGTTCGCCCTTCTTACCCCCTTTGCTTTACTAGCCCAAAAAACTATGGTGGGTGTAACAGGCGGTATCACCATGGGCAACCAATATGGAACCAAAGGTGGTGCGTTGATTAAAGATGATCAAAAAATCGGCTATACACTAGGATTAGTAATGGAAACTCCTATTGCAAAAAGCAATTTTAGTTTTCAGCCTGGTTTGTTCTATGCCCAAAAGGGAAGAATTGAAAATGTTAGCTTCAAAGAAAAGCGTCATTGGAGTCTTCGATATGCTGAACTACAAGCCAATGTACTTTACAATTTAAAGTGCGATAAAGGAGGCACTTTCTTTGCGGGAGGTGGTCCAACTTTAGCAGCAGACCTACCTTCATTTGTTGAAACACGTTTATTGGATACAGATCCAACTTCTCCAACTAGCAATGATTTTGTAGCAAGCGGAGATCGCAGCGTAAACTTTGGTACACAAGCCGCTTCTGATTTTAAAGGTCCAGATTGGGGTGTAAATATGACTATTGGCTACCGCACTAAAGCAGGTTGGTCAATTGGATACAATTACACGATTGGATTGCGTAACATCATGCCTGTGGTAACAGGTAATGACGGTATTCGTAATCACTTCATGGGTCTTCGTATCAGCTACTGGGTAAAGAATAAATAATTTTTCCCGCTTTGCGGGATACTCGAAAGCCTCCTGCATGGGAGGCTTTCGCATTGATACCCGAATCGAAACAAATAACTTTGCGCGCGAAACAGTAGAAATAAATGTATATGATTGATCTGCAACTTTCAGAACAGGAACAATTAAGACGCGAAAAACTCGCTGAACTAATTATGATGGGTGTTGAACCCTACCCCGCTCCCTTATATCCTGTCAATATTTTCTCCACAGATATCAAAGAAAAAGTTAGTGATCAAAACATCAGTGAATTTACAGACTGTTGTGTGGCAGGTCGCATCATGAGTGTCCGGGATATGGGTAAAGCCAATTTTGCGGTACTACAAGATGGAAAGGGAAGAATCCAAGTATACATCAAGCGCGATGATATCTGTCCTGGCGAGGATAAATCACTCTATGATGTGATTTGGAAAAAGCTATTGGATATTGGTGACTTCATTGGAGTCAAAGGATATATGTTTCGTACTAAAACAGGAGAACTCACTATTCATGTAAAAGAATTCACGCTGCTTAGTAAAGCATTACGCCCGCTTCCCATTGTAAAAGAGGCAGAAGGACAAACCTTTGATGCTGTCACAGATCCTGAATTCAAGTATCGTCAACGGTATGCAGATTTAATTATCAATCCCGCTGTCAAAGAGACCTTTATCAAGCGTACTAAACTAATCAACTCTATTCGTACATTTTTGAATGAACAGGGTGCGTTGGAAGTAGACACTCCGGTTTTACAAAGCATTCCCGGTGGTGCAGCCGCTCGTCCATTTATCACACATCACAATGCGCTAGATATTCCGCTTTACCTGCGTATTGCCAATGAACTTTATTTGAAACGGTTGATTGTGGGTGGATTTGATTGGGTTTATGAATTCAGTCGCAACTTCCGTAACGAGGGAATGGATCGCACGCATAATCCTGAGTTTACTATTCTTGAATTTTATACCGCCTACAAGGATTATTTCTGGATGATGGAAACCACCGAGCAGTTGCTGGAAAAAGCAGCACTCGATGTTTGTGAGACTACGGATGTAACTGTAGGTGATAAAACTATTTCTTTCAAAGCTCCCTTCAAACGCATCAGCATCTTTGATGCAATTCAGGAGCATACTGGCTTTGATATTAGTCAGATGAATGAGGAGCAACTACGCTCCGTATGTAAGCAATTACATATTCAGGTGGACAATACCATGGGTAAAGGCAAACTGATTGATGCCATCTTTGGTGAAAAATGTGAGAAGCATTATATCCAACCCACGTTTATTATTGACTACCCCGTAGAAATGAGTCCGCTTACCAAAAAGCATCGCGATAAACAAGGACTCGTAGAGCGCTTTGAGTTAATGATCAATGGAAAAGAAATTGCCAATGCTTATAGTGAGTTAAACGACCCCATAGACCAACGGGAGCGTTTCGAAGAACAGGTTCGTCTGGCTGAACGTGGCGATGATGAAGCCATGTTTATTGATCAGGACTTCTTACGCGCGCTCGAATATGGAATGCCTCCTACTGCAGGTATTGGTTTCGGTATTGATCGTATCTGTATGCTGTTGACCAATAATCCATCGATACAAGATGTATTACTATTTCCGCAGATGAGACCGGAGAAGAAATTTTCAGAGGGAGAAGAGCCGGCTGAGCAGGAATAATTGCAACGTGGCAATTAGTTCACTCTACAAATAGATCCGTGTAAAGTTCAGCGCCGGGAACCACTGAATAAGGTGCCAGGTCAGTAATGCCTTCGGCAGCTAGTACTTGTTCATCTAGGAAGAGATTCCCCGTGCAAGTAGCCGAAGGTTTACTAAGAATATAAAAAGCAGCATCGGCAAGTATCTCTGGCTTGCGGCTCATATTCGCGAGCGCCTGACCTCCTAATAAATTTCTTACAGCAGCCGTATCAATGGTAGTACGTGGCCATAATGCATTAGCAGCAATCCCTTCTTGTTTGAATTCCCGCGCCCAGCCAATGGTCAGTAAACTCATATCATATTTACTAACGGTATAAGCCACATGGTGGGCAAACCATTTTGGATCAAGATTCAAGGGAGGAGACAGAGTAAGAATATGTGGATTATTGCCTTTGCGTAAAAAAGGGATACAGGCTTTAGTAACTAAAAACGTTCCTCGTACATTGATTGTATACATCAAATCAAACCGCTTCGATTCTGTTTGTTCCGTTGGTGTTAAAGAAATTGCTGAAGCATTATTAATTAGGATATCGATCCCTCCAAACTTTTCTACTGCTTTATCAATAACATTTTGGATTTGATCTTCGAAACGAATATCACAGGGAACCGCTAAGGCTTTACCACCCGCAGCTTCCATTTCTGCAGCTGCGGTATAAATAGTACCGCCAAGTTTTGGATTCTCCTCTACACTTTTGGCAGCAATCACAATATTGGCTCCTTCACGTGCAAAGCGAAGTCCCATCGCTTTACCAATACCACGCGTAGCACCTGTGATCAGTATTGTTTTGCCTGCAAAAGACATAGTCAATTCAATTAATATTCTGGAAGAATAGGTTTAGTACCAGTGATCGTATCAATACGATTCATTACTTCAGGGGTAAGTAAGTCCAAAACATCCAGCGATTTCAAATTCTCTATCAATTGTTCTTTGCGTGTTGCTCCCAAAATAGCCGTGGTAACAGTCGGATTTTTTACACACCATGCAATACTCAATGCAGGCAAGGTAACACCCAACTCGGAGGCTAATTGACCCAACGATTGTACTGCATTGAGTACTTTATCTTGCATCCAGCGATCCTTGAGCCATTCAAATCCTTTGATTCCAAAACGGCTATCTTCAGGTACGCCTTTATTATACTTGCCTGTAAGCATACCGGATGCCAACGGACTCCAAATAGTGGTACCAAGTCCTACAGTTTTATAGACCATCAAAAATTCGTTCTCAATTTTGTTGCGCTCAAACAAATTGTATTGCGGCTGCTCAACTGTAGGACCAATCAAATGATGTTGTTGCGCAATACGATGTGCCTCCATAATTTCAACTCCACTCCACTCACTCGTTCCCCAGTATAAAATTTTCCCCTGCATAATTAAGTTATGCATAGTCCATACCACTTCTTCAATGGGTACATTCTTATCGGGTCTGTGACAGAAATATAAATCGAGATAATCCGTTTGTAAACGCTGTAAAGCTTCATGGCAAGCTTCCGTAATATGTTTGCGACTCAGTCCATGTTGGTTGGGCTTATTCTCTTTGCCACGCCAACCCCAAAAGACTTTTGAAGAAACGGTATAAGAAGTACGGTCCCAATTTTTTTTCCTCAGGACACGACCCATCATTTTTTCACTTTCGCCTAGGGCATAGACTTCGGCGTTATCAAAAAAGTTGACGCCATTATCATATGCGATACCCATTAATTCGTCAGCGATGCCGTCATCAATTTGTTTGTGAAAACTGACCCAGCTTCCAAAGGAAAGGACGCTTAATTGCAGACCGGTACGGCCCATGTTACGATATTGCATAGTGATCAAAATTGAGAACTGTAAAGGTAGTTCTTATTGGCTCTTGGGAGCATCCACCAATCCAGTTGTGGACTTAAAAGTGATTCGTTTTAAATCCTGCGTAGCTTCCAAGCCCTGTCCCCCTAAAATCTGTTGGCCGGGACTACGATAGCTGGCATACTTATCAGTATAAAAAAGCTTTGTGTTCTGATCCCACCAGAGTTCTGGCGACAATAACGTATCACCTTTTACAGTGATCACCACCACACTATCTCGTAAATATACTTTATTGAGATTTTCATAATAGATCCCAAACCGCGCATCCAAACGGGTTTCAATTTTGGCGCTATCATTATAAAAATCACAATGCAGTGTTCGAGGAAAGGTCATTTGGATGGTATCCCCCGCCTCTTTGACCATAAAGGGAGATTTAATTCGGGCCTTCAGCTTCCCCTCCTGACTGATTGTACTCAATATATCAGTGGCTTCCTCTTTGAGCCGTAATTGCTTGGTCCAATTAGTCAAAACACGATCATCGTTCTCACATGCAGAGAGTAATAAAATAAAAAAAGCCGATAGGGCTGTCCGGATGGACTTAATCATATTGACGCTTGATAAACCAAATATCACTCAGTGAGAACCCAAGTGTAAAACGGAATAAATTATCCTGCAACAGGTTTTGTTTATTGCCTCGCTTGATATACTCCAATGCTACATTGACAAAAGTGATCTGGTTAGGAGCCTGGCGGCTGATAGAAATAGGAAGACCGGCTCCAAAACTGGCACCGAACCGGGGTGTACTTTGATTTAAGCGGACATAGTCAGGCCCTACAAAAAATCCAAAACGATAATTGACATTTGTAAAATAACTGCGGCGAGGTACCGGAGTAATTTGTGCTCCTACACGAATCTCCCAAGTATCCTGGATTGAATCAGCTTTTCCAAAAAAACGATAATCGCTCCAAGCTTGTCTGTTGTAATCTGCACCAATCATCCATCCGCCTTCCTTATTTGGAATAGCATACTTCTGCCATACGAATCCCACAGTGTAGGAAGCTGGTAATTCCAATTTACCTTTACGACCCCGAATATCAGAAACACTGTCGAGACGAACCTCTCCCTGTCCCTGGTCGTAATAGAAAGTTTCACGTAGTATATCCTGTTCAGCATTGATTTCCTGTCCTAAATTTCCGTAAGCCCCAAGGGTAAGGGTCATACTTTTATTCAATGGAATCTGATATTGCAAACCTGCACTGGCTTGTAGTTTTCCAAAAGTTGTTTTGGATTGGAAATTAGCTTGATAATAAGCAACCGAATCGTTGATCAGACTTCTGCGTGTACTGTAATCTTTTTTACCAAATAAATATCCCGTATTAAAACCAATACTAAATTTTTCTTCCAACCCAAACTTCTCTCGGCTGAAAAAGGAAAGTCCTGTTCCCATGGAAGCCATATAAGAGCCACCATCTCCCCGGTAACGGGTAATTGAACTATCAATAGCAGCCCCAGTTATAGGATCGCTCAGTCGTTCGTTCTTATCAATACGATAACTGATTCGGGAAACGGGACGTAAGCCAAAACTCATTCCCCAACCTTTACGAAGTGGCAACCCTACTTGCATGTAAGAAAAAACTGCATTGCTGGCTTTAAAACTCTTAGCAAAAGAAGGATCTCTTAACGTACGATTATCTACGTTCACTCCCATATCTAAAATGGCACGACCGGAGCTTAGCTTCTTTGATTTTTTTTCCTTCCAGGCCTGAAAAGATGAAAAAGAAGCCGGATTATTAAAGTTGACAGACAATTGATCGGTATAGCCTGCAGTTATACCTCCCATACCTCTGTTATTAATATTGGTAGTTGAAGTCAAATCTCCAATCCCATAACGTGAGTAAGGAGAATTATCCTGCGCAAAAGCTGAGGTAATTAATACCGATATAAATAAGACGGCTAAGCCGAATGACTTGTATAACAAATTGATACTGTTAGGAATTATTGACTTCGCTGATGGCATAGAGCCCCTTATAGATTAAATCAGGGTCCGCAAATATCCTGTTTTTACAGTGGGCAGCCAAATAGGGCAGATCCCCCCCGGTTAATAGCACGTTAAAGTTCTCATAACGAGCACTGTACGCATCAATAAATCCATCTATTTCAAAGGCCATACCCTTGATTAC
>SXWI01000054.1 GCA_005791465.1 Bacteroidota bacterium
ACTTTTAATCCGCCCATAGATTTCCGTTACCCATTTTTACAAGAAAAGTAAATTATATCAGACGTGCAGATTATACTAAATACTAACGAGGTGTATGCAAAGCTGGATCAACTAGCTGCTGACATTGCTGCTGCACATCCTGATTTTTCTTCTACTGTTATCGTAGGCATTCAACAGGGTGGGGCTATCGTGTCTCAGTTCTTGTATGACCGCTTATTAAAAAAAGAGACAAATTCTAGTTTATTAAAGCATGGAAAGCTTGACATTACTTTTTATCGTGATGACGTCAGGAATAAAATTTTAGCGCCAGATACCATGCACCTCCCTTTTTCCATTGAGGGGAAAACTGTGATTTTGGTTGACGATGTACTATTTACCGGTAGAACAATCAAAGCGGCACTTGATGCTTTATTTGATTATGGAAGACCGGAACGAGTGAAATTATGTGTGTTGGTTGATCGAAAAGAACATCGTCAATTTCCTATTCAACCTGACTACACTGGAATTTCCATTCCTTCAAATCAAACTGATAAATTAAAACTACTGATCACACAGAACAATGAGCCTCAAGTAGTTCTACTAAATCAATAATTTCCCTTAATTTTGCTTTTTAATGCAACTATCCACCAAACATCTGCTGGGCATTAAAAATCTAACGCAGGAAGACATTTCCCTCATTTTATCTACGGCGCAACAGTTTAAAGAAGTTTTACAGCGACCTGTAAAGAAAGTTCCTTCATTAAGAGAAGTCACGATTGTAAATCTTTTTTACGAAAACTCTACTCGAACTCGTATTTCATTCGAGTTAGCAGAAAAAAGATTAAGTGCGGACGTTATCAATTTTACGGCATCAGCCTCCTCAGCTGCTAAAGGAGAGACTTTATTAGATACTGTCAATAACATTCTCTCCATGAAAGTGGATATGGTTGTGATGCGTCATAGTGCTAGCGGGGCTCCCCATTTTTTAGCCGACCATATACCTGCTGCAATTATCAACGCAGGAGATGGAATTAATGAACATCCTACTCAGGCATTACTCGATGCATTTTCTATTCAAGAAAAAACAGGAACATTAGCGGGAAGAAAAGTAGCATTGATTGGAGATATCATGCATAGCCGTGTTGCACAAAGCAATATTTATTTATTAAAGAAAATGGGGGCTTCTGTGGTTGTTTGCGGACCGCCTACTTTAATCCCCAAGCACATCGCAGCAGCGCTGGGGGTGGAGGTAAGTTATAATCTTCGGGAGACTTTAGCTTGGTGTGATGTTGCCAATGTGTTACGTATTCAATTGGAAAGGCAAAATCAGGTTTTGTTCTCCTCTTTAAGGGAATACAACTTAGCCTATGGAATTGGTAAAAATTTATTGGATAGCTTGAACAAGGAAATTGTTATTATGCATCCTGGTCCTATAAATCGAGGTGTAGAATTAAATAGTGATGTAGCAGATAGTAAACAGTCCATCATTTTACAACAAGTTGAAAATGGTGTAGCTGTTCGAATGGCTGTGCTATATTTGTTATCTGGTCGGTCTGTTGCCGAATAAATAGATTCCCATGAATCGTATATGCCTCTTTCCTGGAACTTTTGATCCGCTTACACTAGGACATGTGGACATCATCAATAGGGCTTTGCCTCTTTTTGATAGAATTATAGTTGGAATAGGTTTGAATGCGGCGAAAGGACCTATGTTTACTCCAGAACAACGATTGCAGTGGATCCAAGAAATTTATAAAGACGAGCCAAGAGTTCAGGGGGCTATTTACGATGGGTTGACTGTTGAGTATTGTAAAAAAATAGGTTCCAAATTTATATTACGGGGTATTCGCTATGTAAGTGATTTTGAGTATGAAAAAACGATTGCTGATGCAAATCGTACGCTGGACCGCACTATTGAAACTATTTTTTTGACAGGCGAACCCAAGTATACTTCTGTGGCCTCCACCATTGTTAGAGACATTATCAGAAATGGGGGAGATGCTTCTCCTTTTTTACCAGATGTGATTTCTAGATCGATTCCAACTGTTTAAAACCTGCTGGATAGTTGCATACGTTTCTGAGAGGTATTCTTCCAAATTTTCTAGAGATACCCATTCGATCTTTTCAATGTCTTCTTCCAGCTGAGGTGTAAGGATTGGATTATCAACTGTGCTAGCTTTCATTTCGAACCAATGTGTCTCTTTTTGCATGTTCAAGCCATTTTCCTCATAGCTGTGCGTAGTTACTATAATTAAATTTCCTATTGTTAAATTACGAATCCCAGTCTCCTCCATTACTTCTCTAATGGCACAGGCTTTGATATCTTCCCCGGGATCTAGTTTTCCTTTTGGGAGATCCCATTTTTTTCGTCTGTAAATGAAAAGGACTTGATTCTTTTCATTTACAACCACTCCGCCACCCGCTATTATTTTCTTTTCCATCTTCCATTATTTTATGCCTTTAGCCAGGCATTTTCATACTTTTGATTTATGCGTGATGCAACTCTAATAGCTGAAAAACTTTTACAAGTTAAAGCAGTTCAATTAAACCCAGCCAATCCCTACACTTGGGCTAGCGGATGGAAAAGTCCTATTTATTGTGATAATCGTAAGGTGCTTTCTTTTCCCTATGTCCGAGATTATATAAAGTCAGAGCTCTGCAATGTGATTTTTGAACGATATGAGGCCGCAACATTGCTAGCGGGTGTAGCCACCGCAGGTATTCCTTGGGGTGCGATGGCGGCAGATCAGCTCAAACTCCCGTTCATTTATGTTCGTCCAAAACCAAAGGAACATGGTTTAGGAAATCAGATTGAAGGCGATTATCAAGCAGGGCAGAAAGTAGTAGTGATTGAGGATTTAGTTTCAACTGGAAAAAGTAGCTTACAGGCTGTCGATGCTTTGTTGGATAAAGGCCTCGATATTATTGGTATGGTCTCCATTTTTAACTATGGATTCCCAATTGCCAGTGAACAGTTTACAAAAAGAGGGTTAAGCTATACTTCTTTAACTGATTATCCAACCCTGATAGCTCTAGCGGCCTCAGCAGGTATCATAGATAGTGCTCAAGTTACATTACTTGAAAAATGGAGAGAAAGCCCCTCAACTTGGACCCCCTAAAATAGGATCTATGCGTATATTTTTTGTTTTACTAGTTGTTTTTAGCTCATACGCTGGCACAGCCCAGGTTAAGCCGATTATGACCACTACTATAAAAATTCCTCAGGCACAGTGTTTACAATGTAAAAGTCGCTTGGAATACCAGGTTAAACGATTAGATGGCGTCCTTGAAATTTTAGTAAATTATCGAAAAGGGGAGGCACGTGTTAAGTTTCTAACTGACCGAACAGACATTGAACAGATTAAAACTTTGGTATCAAATACAGGTTATGATGCTGAGGATGTTATCGCAAATCCTGACGCCTATAATCGACTCCCATTATCTTGCAAAAAGCGGTCTGATAAGGGAGGTCATAAAAATTGATATTCAATTATATATGAGTTTTAACTAAATATTTGAATTATATAATTGTTCGTTTTTTGAGCCTTAAACCTTCTTGTTTAACGTCATTCTAACACAAAAATTTGTTTTTCAAAACGTTAAATATTTAACTTCCTTTCAAAATTCGTAAAATCCCTTACCCAAAGTGATAAACGGCATTCTGGTAGTGAGTAACTTAGCGAACTTTATAACTAAACTGTCGAATGAGTCGTTTTAATAAATATTCTCTTCCCTTTCTTATTGTTTTTTTCGCATTTTCAGCGATACGCGCCCAAGATTTCTCAAACAAAGGCAAAGAGTTTTGGATTCCCTATTCCTACCACGTAGGAATGAGTGGCGGGGTAGGAAGTAATGTAGC
Organism: Bacteroidota bacterium; assembly: GCA_005791465.1. Taxonomy (GTDB): domain Bacteria; phylum Bacteroidota; class Bacteroidia; order Chitinophagales; family Chitinophagaceae; genus JJ008. The sequence goes on from SXWI01000054.1 coordinate 3,839, forward strand.
TATGACGCTTTATATTACCTCGGATGTAACTACAACGTATACGGTAGAAATTTTTGGTGGAGCCAATTTACAAGCTGGGGCCATTAATGCAGGACAGGTTGTAACCTGTGTTGTCCCCAATACTAACTTTATAAGTGGGGCTGGACTTTTCACTAATAAAACAGTTCGTGTCACTGCTGAGAAGCCTGTGGTGGTATATTCTTACATTACTCAAAGTGCTGTTAGTGGTGCCACTGTTTGTTTGCCCACTAACGTATTGGGTAACGAGTATTATTCCATGAATTACACGCAGGTGTCCAATTCTGCGAATGCCAATTCATATTTTACGATTATTGCAGTTGAAGATAATACTACTATTGAAATAACTCCGGCTGCAGCCACTACAAATGGTTGGACTGCGGGTAGTGTGAATACCATTACGCTTAATAAGGGACAGATTTACCAAGTACTTGGTACTGTTAATAATACTCCCTCTGGTGGTTTGTTCAATGGAGTTGATTTAACAGGATCAAAAATTCGTTCTGTTTCATCCGGTACTTCTTCCTGTAAGCGTATTGCGGTTTTTTCAGGAGCCGGTAAGATGAAAATTGGTACAGCTTGTTCCGGTGGAGCTAATAGTTCCGATAACTTATACCAGCAATTATACCCTGCAGGCTCTTGGGGGAAAGACTACCTAACTGTACCTAGCTATAACAGACCAATCAACTTTTACAGGGTCATGAAGAAAGATCCTGCCACCAACGTTTACCTAAACGGAACATTAATTCCTGCTGCTAGTTTTGTTAATAATAGGTACTATGAGTTCACCGGAAACGTACCAAACCGTATCACTGCAGATCAACCTGTTTCTGTTGCTCAGTATTTTACTACTGCAAATTGTTCATCCAATCCCAACCCATATGATCCGGATATGATCGTATTAAATCCCGTTGAGCAGAATATTTCCAAAGTGACCTTAGTTAGTTCAAATTTGGTTGCGGCTAGTCCTCAACACCACATTCATGTTGTGATGCCTACTGGTGGTACCGGTATTTCATCTTTTAGAATCGATAATAATCCCATACCGGCCTCCTCTTGGGTGGTTCATCCGCAAAACCCTGCCTATGCGTATGCATACCTCGCCAACGTTACACAAGGCTATCATACTTTAAAATCAGATTCAGGTTTTAACGCTATGGCTTATGGCTATGCGAATGCTGAGTCTTATGGTTATTCTGCCGGGGCCAACGTAAAGGATTTGTATCAGTACATCTCTCTGGAGACGCCGAATTCCTCCGTGAATTTTCCGGCTACCTGTGCTAATACTCCGTTTTATTTGTCGATGACATTTCCTTATCAGCCGACTACTATCAATTGGGTATTCGGCGCTGCATTAAATGCATTAGGTATTGCAGATGTCAGCTTGACTAATCCAACCCCAACTTCCACCGTTATTGTTAATGGAAGAACGCTTTATGTATATAGACTTCCAAATCAGTACACGGTAACCGCTTCCAATATCTATCCCATAAAAGTATTAGCTACCAACCCAACTCCAGATGGTTGTGGAGGCGAACAAGAAATTAATTTTGAGCTGGAAGTGTTGAACCGACCTACAGCTGGTTTTACCTTTTCTGGTATTTGTGCTAATACTATTACTCAATTTACTGATGCCTCCAATACCGGTACAAGACCTATTAGCTCAGTAAGCTGGGCATTTGGTACATTAGGAACTTCAACACAGCTTAATCCAACTTATTCTTTTCCGGCTGCTGGCACTTATCCAGTTACCTATTCATTGATTACGGATATCGGATGCAGATCTGATACCATCACTCAAAACGTTACCATCAATCCACTGCCAACCGCAGCCGTCACTGGCAGCATCACCACCTGTATTAATTCGCCACAGCCTACGTTAACTTTTACGGGTGCCGGTGCAACTCCTCCTTATACTTTTACATATAACATTAACGGTGGAGCTTCGCAAACCATCTCCACGACGGGTGCTTCTAGCTCGGTAACCATTCAAGCACCCACCAATGTGTTGGGCACTTTTGTTTATAATTTGATAAACGTTTCGGAATCAAGCACCGGTCTTTGTTCGCAAAACCAAACTGGTTCCGCAACAGTAACTATCAATACTAATCCTACAGCCACTATTGCTGGCACTTCATCTGTTTGTAAAGACGCTACACCTCCACAAATCATTTTTACGGGTGGAGATGGCACAGCACCCTATACTTTTACTTATAATATCAATGGTGGCGCTTCACAAACGGCGAGCACAGTAGCTCCTTCTAACCTCGTAACTGTTGATGTTCCAACAGGAACCGTCGGCACATTTACTTATAATTTAGTTGGGGTAGTGGATGTAAACAATACGGTTTGCAGTGGTAGTCCAACGGGAAGCGCATCTGTTACAGTGAATCCACTTCCTACTGCAACAATTGCTGGGACAGATACAGTTTGCCTCAATTCATCTCCGGCACCCGTTACATTTACAGGAGCCAATGGAACAGCACCTTATACCTTCAATTATAAGATTAATGGAGGCGCCTTACTGTCGGTAACTACCTCAACAGGTAATTCAGTGGTGGTTAATGCGCCTACTTCAACCGTCGGTGTTTTTGTTTATGAACTGATAAGTGTTACGGATGCTAGTTCAACCACTTGTACACAAACTCAAAATGGTAC
>SXWI01000055.1 GCA_005791465.1 Bacteroidota bacterium
AAAGTACCTGTGTTATTGTCCAATTCTCCGTGAATCAGCAAAATGGGTGTTTTAATTTGATTGGCATAGCTAAAGGGACTCATTTTGTTATATAATTCGGATGCTTGCCAATAGGTTCTATCCTCGTTTTGAAATCCAAAGGGGGTAAGCGTCCGGTTGTAAGCACCACTCCGGGCAATACCTGCTTTAAAGAGTTTTGTATGGGCCAGTAAGTTTGCTGTCATAAACGCACCATAACTATGTCCTCCCACGGCTACACGGGAAGGATCACCCACACCGCTTTGATCCAATGTATTTATTGCAGCCTCTGCATTCATGGTTAACTGTTCTATGAAATTGTCATTAGGTTTTCCATTTTCAGTAGTAGCAACAATTGGCATTTCTGCATTGTTAAGGACTGCATATCCCTGTGTTACATAAAATACTGGAGATCCTCCACTCAAAAAAGTAAAACGGTGTTCGCTACCTCTGATCTGTGCAGCATCAGCAGCTGAATTATACTCAGCTGGATAAGCCCAGATCAGTACTGGTAGCTTGCCGTCTCTCTCTTTGTTGTATCCTTTGGGCAAATACAGATCTCCAGTTAAGCTCACGCCATCTGCACGTTTGTATTGAATTTTTTCCTTGGTTACTCCGTCCATGTTGGGATAGGGGTTTGAAAATTCTGTGAGAGGTCTGTCTGCAATGCGTCTTTTTAAATCCTTCAAAAAATAATTGGGCACAGCTGTTTCACTCTCTCGTTGGGTAACCACTACTCCTGTTTCTGCATCGAGTACTTTTTGAATGGTCTCAAAACTTCCTTCAGCACAACGCCAGAGTGTATCTGCTTTTTTAGTATGAACCTGAAACGAAAGTAAAAAGGGGAGATCACCTTTGGGGGAACTCCCTGTAGTGTTATTGAATAAAATTCGATTTCCATTTTCAACAGCCCAAAGCACGGGTCTGCCAAATTGGTTAGGGTGCGTTACTGGGTTGCCCGGATTTGAATAAGCATCTGTTGTGTTACGGGTAAAAATTCTTTCCAAATCTCCGGTGGTGGGATTGAAACGATTGATTCCTGCCACTTGTTTAGAGCGAAGTCCCTCGTACACCAAGGCAAGCCCTTCATTGCCCCAAACAATATTGTTAAAACGCATTTTTGTTTTGAATAATTGGATGATGGCAGTGCTGGTAAATGGAGCATCCCAAGCGTAAACTGCATCATGGTATTCTATTTGCTTTTTTATCAAACCACTGTCCAACGGTTCACACCAGATTAATGTTGAGGGACTATCATCTCTCCATTCGTGTCCTCTTGCAATGGGTTGTACGTTATCGTTACCACTTGGAGCCGTTTCAGCAGAGGGAATCTCTATCACTTCTTTTACTTTGTTTCCCTTCATATCCGTTATCAGCAAAGTAGAAGCAAAACCTCCCGCTGGAACCGAGTACGAAAACGGTGGCTTGATGATTTCAGTAAGCATATACCTTTTATCGGGCGAGGGGCTTACTGACTTATATAGTGCTGGCGCCGATATTTTCGATTCGATTCCTTTATTATTTATGACAAGCTGTGCGGTTGCATAAAATGCAAATAAGGATTCATCAAAAGGGGATTTAATTAAGTCTTGAAAAGTGGGACGAGGTGATGCCTTTCCAGTATTCTCTTGCATTGTGGGTCCGTCCGGTACAGCAGGTCGAATTGGTACCTCTGTTGGTTTTTTTATAGCGGTAAAATAAAGTAAGGATTCAGAAGAAAGCCATTGATAGCGGTTCAAAACAATATTCAGCGGGGACTTGTTAATGCGGATTGCCTTTTTGGTTGCAATAGTTACCATATATAGATCAACATGATCCGACTCTAGTTGTAAAAAAGCAACGCGTTGCTGATCTGGGCTCCATGTTACCGCTTGCGCTCGCAATTTTGTGGGTAGTCCGCTGATTAAATATTCTTTTCCAGTTTTAACTTCTTTTAGTGTTATCGCATAGACCAAATTCATTCGGCTTGGCGAGAAATTGGCTGGATTGATGCGGAGTCCAGCAATTCTTAATTCAGGTGCCGCCAGCTCCTCCATTTCTGCGTAACCATTAGTTTGTTGTAATACCATCCATTGACCCAAATTATCAATTGAAACAGATGCAGGTCGCTTGGCTAATAACATATCAGCTACTGTACTGGGAGGAGTTTTATAGCCTGTCTGACTCCAGCCGGTGTGGAGCAAGGATATGCAACTAAAAAAAAGTAAAATACCACGACTAAAAATCTTTTGCATCGGTTGTTATTTTAAGTAAGTAAGTTAGTTAAAATGGCGATCTTTACACGCTCAATCGACCCTTAAAATGAATATCAAAGTTTGTGGAATTACAACCTTTAAACAGCTTCAGCAACTGGATGGTTTAGAAGTGGATATGGCAGGTATTGTACTGATTCCCGATTCCCCTTGGTTTGCCGGCAACACATTGGATGGTAAAGAAGTTTGTAAAGCTGACTTCGATCTTAAAAAAGTAGGTATACTTTATAATCCTTCGCTTTCGGAGGCATTAGATTGGATAGATGCGTATAAGTTGGATGTTGTTCAATTGAACGGATCAGAGGATCCCACTCTTTGTGATGATTTAAGTACAGAGGTGGAGGTGATAAAATCTTTCCAAATTGGCGATTCAGTCACTGAATTGGAAAAGGAGCTTTCTGATTACGACGCAGTATGCGATTACTATTTATTTACTGGAAATACTCAAACAACGGCGGGCGTTTATGGAAATGCGTTTAACTGGTCACTGCTTGAAGCACTTCGTATAGAAAAGCCTTTCTTTCTGTCCGGCGAAATTCAAGAGCGACAAGCAGCGGCATTACGTAAATTCTCTCATCCTGATTTTTTTGGACCTGATCTGGCCCAGTCATTTGAGGTAGCGCCTGGTGAAAAAGATCTTAAATCTATCTTACAATTTCGTCAGCAGGTTCGTTAATAAATTATCTATGAAAAAGATTTTATTTGTACTTCTTGTTTGCTTGCATGCAATTGAAACGCTAGGACAGGAGGGAAGTAGTTTTGAATTAAAAGGTCAGCTTACAGGATTTGCTGACAGCGTGCCTGTACGGCTTTTTCGAAGTGGAGAGAATGCTCCTTTTTTGACAACCACCTTGCTAAAGCAGCAATTTATTTTGCGTGGGCAATTAACTGAGCCTACGTTGGTTTTTCTTTTTGTTGGCGATCAACAACAGCCTGCTGAATTATTTCTTGAGCAGACATCAGTAGTTGTTAAGGGTGAAAAAGGAAACCCAATGAACTGGGTCGTGACAGGAAGTCAAACCCATCAGATATTTCGAGATTTTGTTGCACGATTTATGCCTTATGTGCAATTACGTAACAATCAGGCAACTGCACTCAACGATACAGGACTGGGGGCTAAAAGGGACAGTGTCATGCAGGAGTATGTAATGGCTAACACCAAGATGCAGGAGCAAATCGATAATTTGGTCAAGATGTATCCTGCTTCTCCTGTTACTCCTTTTGTTTTAGCAGCTACATATGGATTTACTAATGATCCTGTACAACTGGAGCAACGCTTCAATCAATTATCTGCTTCCGTTCAGCGTGGTAGTATCGGTCAGCAACTCAATGTAATGATTCAAGATTCAAAAGTGGGTGCAATTGGTTCGCAGGCTATTGACTTTATACAACCTGATGTAAATGGAAAACCTGTTTCACTTTCATCTTTTCGAGGTAAGTATGTGTTAGTTGATTTTTGGGCAAGCTGGTGTGGGCCCTGCAGGCAGGAAAATCCAACCGTGGTTTATAATTACAATAAATTCAAATCAAAGAATTTTACCGTGCTGGGTGTTTCTCTTGATCGCGAGGATCTGCGTGAAAAGTGGTTAGAAGCTATCCGTAAAGATGGTTTGGCTTGGACGCAGGTAAGTGATTTAAAATATTGGAATAACGAAGCCGCAAAACTCTACCGTGTTACGGGGATTCCGGCTAATTTTTTAGTGGATCCCAATGGAAAGATTGTGGCGAAAAATTTAAGGGGTCCTGCACTCGAGCAAACCTTATGTCAGTTTCTGGGTTGTAATTGATACAATCAAAGACCCAATACGTCTTTCATTGTGTAGATGCCCTTTTTTTCTTTGATGAACGAGGCTGCTAATACAGCTCCCGCCGCAAATCCAGAGCGGTTGTGAGCTGTGTGAATAATTTCTATATCGTCAACTACTGAAGCATATTTAACGCTATGGGTTCCCGGTGTAGGGTCAATTCGTTGGCTAATGATTTCAAGGTCTTCCGGGTTATCACTGATATCATTTACCCATTGTTTCTTTTTTTTATTATAAGCCAGGATCTGCGTTGCTAATGTCAATGCAGTTCCACTAGGAGCATCTTTTTTTTGTGTATGATGAATCTCTTCTAGAATTACCTCGTACTGAGGTTGATTGGCCATTAGTGCAGCCAGTTTTGTATTCAGTTCAAAAAACAAGTTTACTCCAATGCTGAAATTACTAGCATATACCATAGCTCCGTTAAGTGCTGTGCAACGAGCTTGTATTTGTGGTAATACATTTGTCCAGCCAGTAGTTCCGCATACAAGTGGTATGCCGGCTTGTAAACAGTATTCTATATTTTCTATTGCACTTTCAGGGGTACTAAATTCAATAGCGACATCTGCTTTTTGAAGTGATGATGAGGACAGCAATTCTTTGTTGTCGCTGTTTATTTTCAGTACAATTTCATGGCCCTGTTGGAGGGCAATCTCCTCGATAGCCTTACCCATTTTCCCATAACCAATAAGTGCAATTTTCATATTCAACTAAATTCAAACAAAGTTAAGTGAAGGCTTGATTCAAGAATTGACAGGGATCAGCTTACTCCTATTATTTGCCTAGTCTCATTCGAATACTGAAACCATTGGTTTGGGCAAGTTCACTATATCCAGCTTTGAATTGCAAGCTTAAATCTGGTCCTACGTCAAATGTTTTAAGATGTGCATCCACAGTAGCATCTACAACATTAAGTCCCCATAATAGCAAAAAGAATAGAACTGAATAATCAATATCACGTCTAAATTGATCTCTGTAGTAGCGGAGGCTTTCTTCAGGCAAGGGCTGCAAGTTGGACTTGATTGAATTGAAAAGCAAGGAATCAGTGCCGTTTACTCGCATATTATACTTAACACGGTATGCAAAACGCGTATCCTTGTAGTTGGTAATATTGTAAACAAATACAGCTCCACTTGCTCCAAGTGCACCGTACACGAGGGGAAGTTTCCAGTACTTTTTGTTATAGATCTGTCCAAGGCCCGGTAAAATTGCAGAGCGAATTGCTGCTTTTCGTGGGCTATGCGCAGCTTGTGCTGAATCGTATTTATTTACGTTTTTCGGTAATGAAGGGGTTTGTTGTGACCAGCTACAAACTGATACAAGCATAAAGAAGAGAATAAAAATTGTGCTAGGATGCAGCCTTTTCATTAGTCCAATGGTGCATTCAGTTGCCGAAGAATCTTATTAAGTTCATCTGCGGTGTAGAATTCAATGATAAGTTGACCGTCTCCACGCTTGCTTTGTTTGATTCTTACTCGTGTACTGAAATGTGTTGCTAATTTATCTTCAATTCTTCTGTAGGGGGAGGAGGCGTTTGATTTTTTAACTTTTTTAACAGCTGGCAATTCTTTTTTCAATTGTTGAACAAGTGCCTCTGTCTGTCGAACTGATAAACCCTTGGCCAGAATTTCTTTGAATGCAATAAGTTGGGCATCGACCAGTTCCAACGCAATTAATGCTCTGGCGTGTCCCATGGAGAGCGATCCTTTGCGAACGGCGAGTTGTATATCGGGGGGTAACTTGAGTAATCTGATCACGTTCGCCACGGTACTTCTGTCTTTGCCCATCCGATCCGCAACCTGCTCTTGTGTATACTCCAGTTCATCCATCATGCGCTTGTAGCTGAGTGCCACTTCCATTGCATTAAGATCTTCACGTTGTAAATTTTCTAAAAGGGCCAACTCAAGTAACTGTTGATCATTAGCCTGGCGAATGAATGCCGGTATATCTTTCAATCCAGCCAGCTTTGCAGCACGCCACCTACGCTCACCGGCAATTAATCTGTATTTGCCATTCGATAGCTTGGAAACGGTGACAGGCTGAATGATATCATGTAATTTGATTGAAGTTGCCAACTCTTGCAAAGCAGACTCTTCAAAATCTCGTCGTGGTTGTTTGGGATTGGGTTCAATATCTTGAATCGAAATCCTTGAACTGGAAGTTACATGCTCTACAACGGATGGTTTTAATTGTCCACTTGTTGTTTTTAAATCAGTATCGATGCTTTGTAACAAAGAACGAATACCTTTTCCCAGCTGATCTTTATTTTGTTTTGGTGTACTCATTCTTTAGGGTTCTAGGATACGCTCTTCATTCTTGATACGCGTCAGATTATTTTTTTGAAGAATTTCTTTTGCCAAATTCAAATAATTGGCTGCTCCTTTGCTATTGGCATCATATAGGATGACGGGCTTGCCCGTACTTGGTGCTTCGGCCAGTCTTGCATTACGGTGAACAATGGTTGTGAAAACCATGTCCTCAAAATGTCTTCGTACTTCACTGACCACTTGGTTGCATAGACGAAGTCTGCCATCGTACATGGTCATCAGAATCCCTTCGATCACTAATTCTGTATTTAGTCTGCTTTGTACAATTTTAATAGTATTCAGCAATTTGCCAAGTCCTTCCAACGCAAAAAATTCAGCTTGTACAGGTATTACCACTGCATCTGCGGCTGTCAATGCGTTCACCGTAATTAATCCAAGGGAAGGAGAACAGTCGATAATGATAAAGTCGTAATCATTTCTTATTGAATCGAGCATTGACTTAAGCACTGTTTCCCGATTCGGATGATTGATCATTTCAATCTCGGCTCCAACCAGGTCGATATGAGAAGGGATTAACTCCAGATTAGGAATTTCAGTTTTTAAAATCACATCGCGCGCACGGGATTGATTGACCATGCAGTCGTATAGACTTTGCGTGATATTATGTAAGTCAAAACCTACTCCAGTGGTGCTATTGGCTTGCGGGTCAGCATCCACCAGTAGTGTTTTGTATTCCAGCACGGCAAAACTTGCCGCCAGATTAATTGCCGTGGTGGTTTTACCCACTCCTCCTTTTTGATTTGCTACTCCTATAATTCTTGCCATGTCCGCTGAACTTCCTTGGGTTGAGTTTGTTAGCTATAAAGATGATAGTTCCGGGTAAGACCGCAAAAATAAGTTTTGCCCACTAATTTTGCCGACCCTATGCGAAACGCCCCCTTTTGGTGGATTTTTCTGGCTCTTTTGTTGATTTTGGACTGGTATGTTTTTCAGGCCATCCGAACTATTACAGCTGGTTTGCCTGTTCGCAGTCGGTTGGTCTGTCATGTTATTTACTGGTCCATAACGGTGCTGAGCGTGTCACTGATTATTTTGCTTCCCTATTTTTTTTCAAAACCCGGCCCTCATTACGCACGTTCCATTCTGTTTGCGTTAGTTGCAGGACTTTTTTTCGCAAAACTGATCGCTTCCCTGTTTTTTCTAACGGATGACCTTAGAAGAGTGGTGCAGTGGCTGAGCTATCAGGTTTTACCAAAAAATAAAAGTCTAGAAAATGGAGATCTTGTTCTGACTCGTTCTGTATTCCTCAGTTGGGCTGGTCTCATAGCAGGAGCTGGGCTTTTTAGTGCTTTATCCTATGGTATCAATAACAGATATCGCTACCAACTAAAAAAACTCAGACTTGGCTTCTCCAATTTACCTGCTTCTTTCGATGGGTTAAAGATTGTTCAACTATCTGATATTCACGCCGGCAGTTTTACAAATCCAACAGCCGTTGAGCGGGGTATTCAAATGGTAATAGAGCAAAAACCTGATTTGATTTTATTTACAGGCGATTTAGTCAATAATCTGGCTAGCGAGATGGATGAATATTGGCCATTATTTGCAAAATTGAAAGCACCTATGGGGGTATACTCCATCACGGGCAATCATGATTATGCGGATTATGTTCAATGGAAATCCCCCGCACAAAAAATAGCCAATTTCGAAAAGCTTAAAGCCGTGCATGCGAAAATGGGTTGGCAGTTGTTGATGAATGAACATGTGGTAGTAACGCGTAATCAAAGTAGTATTGGTATAATTGGTATTGAGAATTGGAGTGCAAAAAGTCGGTTTCCTAAATATGGGGATCTTAAAACGGCATATAGTGGTTGTGAGCAAATTCCGTTTTCAATTTTATTAAGTCATGATCCTTCACATTGGCGTGCTGAGGTCTTAGAGAAGTATCCATCCGTGGCCTTAACACTTTCTGGACATACCCATGGCATGCAGTTTGGTTTTGAAATCCCTGGATTGCAATGGAGCCCCGTGCAATATGTTTACAATGAATGGGCAGGCCTATACAGAAAGGATGAGCAGGCTTTATATGTCAATAGAGGATTTGGTTTTATAGGATATCCTGGTAGGGTTGGGATCCTTCCTGAGATTACAGTAATTGAATTGTTTTCAAAAGATTAACACCCGGTGGATAATATCCCGCGTAGGTGCAGCATTAGTACAGGGTATATTTGTCTATATATCAAAATCAACCTTATGCATAAACCATTATTAATCTCACTAGTAATGTTTTCTTTGCCTGTATTCGCACAGTTTCATGTTGGCGTAAAAGCGGGGGCGAATGTTACAAAAATTGAGGGCAAATCATTTAAAGATGAATTTAGATCGGGATATGCATTGGGTGCGTTCGCTGAAATTAAACTATCTAAAAAGTTGTACTTACAACCAGAGCTCTTGATTAATCAGTACAATACTCGTTTGGATACTAATTACAATAATTTAGTAGGAAATGTTTTTAATGGGTTGACTAGTGTAAAGCTTGATTATTTATCCGTTCCAATTTTATTGAACTATCGTTTGGGAGGTGGGTTTATCAGCTTGCAGGCAGGCCCACAATACGGCATACTGATTGATAAAAACAATTCTCTATTGCAGAATACCGGTAATGCGTTCAGAAATGGCGAATTATCCATGCTAGGGGGTGTCCAGGTCAAAGCGGGTGCTTTTCGTCTTAATGGACGGTACTTTATTGGTCTTAGCGATATCAATGACCTCACCAATGACAGCAAATGGAAAAATCAGGGTTTTCAGCTGTCAGTGGGGCTTACTTTCTTCTAATTCAACCCATTTTGTCAGTTTTGGCCCAGGGGCATGATTGTTGAAACATTGTATTTCAGCAAACTGCCCCATTTTTGCGACCAATTAGCAAGGTTGGGGTGACAACCTGCCATTAATAATTTATATGCAAGTGAACAATCTAATATTAGGACCAGAGGAAGAGATGGATTTTTTACCGATCATTCCACTTAACGAAGGAGGGCAAGAAGACGGGCAGGAGCTTACTGTACCTGCAACAATTCCACTATTACCCTTGCGCAATACTGTGTTATTTCCAGGTGTAGTTATTCCCATTACCGTGGGAAGAGATAAAAGTATCAAGGCGGTGCAGGATGCTTATAAGAGTGACAAGTTAATTGGTGTTGTTGCGCAAAAAGATAGCAATATCGAAGATCCTGGAACGGCAGATCTAGTGCAAATCGGAACAGTTGCCAAAATTGTGAAACTGATCAAGATGCCTGATGGGGGTACTACAATCATCATTCAAGGTAAAGTGCGTTTTCGGATTGATGCTATCACAGAGGAAGAACCTTATTTTAAAGCAGCGATTACAACTTTACAAGATGAACAAGCACCAGCTGATGAAGATTTTAATGCTTATGTAGCTAATATTAAAGAACTGGCTGCGCAGATTATTCAATTGTCTCCCAATATTCCGGCTGAAGCAGGCATTATTCTTCGCAATATTGAGAATCCTGCATTTCTCATTCACTTTGTTTCCAGTAATCTGAATACAGATATAAACGAAAAACAGCAGCTGCTGGAAACGGGTCCCTTGCGTCAACGAGCAGACTTGTTAATGCAATTGTTGCAAAAAGAGTTACAGTTTGCTGAACTCCGAAATAAGGTTACTGCAAAAACTCGTACAGAACTTGATAAACAGCAGCGTGAATATTTCTTACAGCAACAGCTAAAAAGTATAAAGGAAGAATTAGGTGGAGACACCAACGCGCAAGAAATCCGGGAGATGCAGAAGAAGGCTGAACAAAAAAAATGGCCGGAGACTGCAAAAATTGCTTTTCAAAAGGGAGTAGAAAAATTAGAGCGAATGCATCCTAGCACTCCCGATTACTCAGTGGTTTATAATCATCTCGATTTGATGTTGGATTTGCCCTGGGAAGCTTACACCACGGATCTTTATGATTTGAAAAAAGCATTGGCTACGCTTGATAAGGATCATTATGGGATGAAGCGTATCAAAGAGCGCATTCTGGAACATTTGGCTGTCTTGAAATTGAAGGGCGATATGAAAAGCCCGATACTTTGCTTTGTTGGTCCTCCCGGTATTGGAAAAACATCTTTGGGAAAAAGTATCGCGAATGCATTGGGACGTAAGTATGTAAGACTTAGTTTAGGCGGACTCCATGACGAAAGCGAAATCCGAGGACACCGTAAAACATATATTGGGGCAATGCCTGGACGAATTCTTCAATCTATTCGAAAGGTGCAATCCTCCAATCCAGTTATGATCCTGGATGAAATCGATAAAATTGGAAATGATTTCAGAGGAGATCCTTCTTCTGCTTTGTTAGAAGTACTGGACCCCGAGCAAAACAGTAGTTTTTACGATAATTATCTAGAGTTAGAATACGATTTAAGTAAAGTGCTTTTTATTGCTACGGCAAATAATTTGCAAGGAATTCAACCTGCACTTAGAGATCGTTTGGAGATTATAGATTTGAGTGGATACGCAGTAGAGGAGAAGGTAGAAATTGCAAAACGCCATCTTATTCCAAAACAAAAAGAGCTGCATGGTTTGAAGAGTACACCTATTTGTTTTACCGATAAATTAGTTGAACGAATTATACAAGATTATACGCGCGAGAGCGGTGTTCGGGAACTCGATCGACAGATTGCTTCCATTATGCGTTATGAAGCCCGAGAGCTGGTACTAAAAGCAAAAGTCAAGCCATCCTTAGGGCCAGCCGTATTAGAAAAAATTCTGGGGAAATCCCGTTACAGTAATGATCTCTATAAAACAGCTTCGATACCGGGTGTTGCTGTGGGACTAGCCTGGACCTACGTGGGAGGTGATATACTTTTTATAGAGGCTAGCAGTTGTGAGGGAAAAGGTGAATTAAAACTGACGGGTAATCTTGGGAATGTGATGAAAGAAAGTGCAACTACCGCCTTGACTTATTTGCAAACCAATGCAAAAAAATATAAGATGGATCCCTCGCTGTTTACACAGCAAAATATTCATATACATGTTCCTGAAGGAGCAGTACCAAAAGATGGTCCTAGTGCAGGTATCACGATGATGACAGCTATATCCTCTGTGCTTACCGGTCGAAAAGTTAAGTCTTATTTAGCCATGACTGGTGAGATTACCCTGCGAGGGCAGGTATTACCGGTTGGAGGCATTAAAGAAAAGGTCCTAGCTGCTAAGCGTTCGGGTATTAAAGAAATTATTCTCTGTGCACAAAATGAAAAGGATGTGCAAGAGATTGAGCCAGGATTTATTAAAGGGGTGAAGTTTCACTACGTAAAAACAATGGGGCAAGTGATGGAAATAGCTTTAGTTTAAGGCCTGATTATCTCAACCTTTCCATTTTCCCATCGGATAATCCGTGAAGGCTGTCCTTCTTTTTCATCATCTTGTCGCCACTGCACAGTGTAATCAACTCTATTCATAAGAGCGGGGTCGATATCTGTGAAGCGCATGGGTGTGGGTTGACCTGAAATATTTGCCGAGGTGGAAACAATGGGTTTTTGAAAACGTTTAATTAATTGCCTGCAAAAGAGATCTTGGCAAATTCTTATTCCTATGGATCCATCTTGACCTATTAATGGGTCTGCTAAACCAATAGCGCCTTCGTAGATTACAGTGGTAGGGTTTTCGTTTGAAGCGAGATAGTCAAAAATCTCCATATCAGGGGCCGCTACGTACTGCATTATATCTTGTTCTTCCGTAACCAATACAATCAAGGCCTTATTTTCGGCTCTTTGCTTTAATTCAAATACTTTTTGTACTGCTTTTACATTGGTTGCATCACAGCCAATTCCCCATACCGTGTCGGTGGGGTATAAGATTATGCCACCATTATTTAATACGGTAAGGCATTCTTGAATATCTTTTTCGAAATTATTTTTCACAGTCTTTGTCAATTACTAGTTCATGATACACTTGCATAATAGCCTCTGCTGTTTGCATCGGTAAAAATTGCTGTGCGTGCTGCCATCCCAATTCAATTTTTTTCTTTACCTCTTCTGCGTTGGTTGTGATTGAAATTAGTTGTTCTGCAATTTGCTCCGGTTGAAAGGGATCAACATAAAATGCACCAGGTCCTCCTGCTTCAGGAAGACAAGATACAGTAGAAGTAAGCACGGGTATACGACTAAATAAACCTTCCAATACCGGTATCCCAAATCCCTCAAAAATAGAAGGGTAGAGCAAGGCTGTTGCGTTTTGATAGATGGCGGGTAGATCCCGTGCCGTTAAAAAGGCAGAATCATTTTTATTTTCCGGTTGATCTGATAGAAAAATTACTTCTTGTTCTAGTCCTTTCTCATGGAGGAATGTTTCAACTTTTTTCTTGTAAGCCCCTCCGCTGCCAATGACCACCAGGGGTAATCTGTCTTCTTTTTTTAAAAGTGACAGTGCTTGGCAGACTGCAAGCAGATTTTTTCTTTCAATGATGGATCCAACTGATAAAAAAAATTGAGCGGGTAGTTTGTATTTAATTCGTATTCTATCTTTTTCCTCAGTTGCTATCGTAGTGCCAAATAATGGATTACAGCTTTGGTAACAGACCCGAATTTTAGCAGGGTCTGCTTGATAAAATTCTATCAGATCACGTTTTGTTTGCTCGCTAATCGCAATCACTCTGTCTGCGTGGCGTAGAGCAAACTTGAATTTTGTACGATAAATCTTGCGATCTGCCCACTTGTATTGATGAGGATATCGTTCAAAGATTAAGTCGTGCATAGTGACTACGGAAGCGATACTTTTTTTATCAAGTCCAATGGGGATTTCATGGCTTAGCCCATGATAAAGTTGAACGCTCTGATCAGCTAAGTCTTGTACACAGCTTTTTGTTCGCCAATAGCCCCCTAGCAGCCCTGGTAACCGTGAAGGAGGCCTCAATTCCTGCAAGTTTGGGCCAGTGATTGAAAAGACAGAAGCAGATTTTGGATTCAATAAATAGTACTGGTGTTGCGGAAAAGAGGTGGCTAAGGAGTGAATCAGGGTTCTGCTATAATGGCCAAGCCCTGTGCCGTTATGAAAAGCTCTTTTTGCGTCAAATGCAATCCGCATCTTTCAAAGATACGTTTGTCAATCTGAGTTACTTTCTCTTGAATTACTAATTTCGCGCCTATGGAACAATTGAAACAACAAATTCAAGCAGCCTGGTCAAATCGGGATTTACTCAAGGAAACCATATGCCAAGATGCTGTTCGCGCAGTAATTGAAGAGGTGGACAAGGGTCGACTTCGTGTGGCTGCACCTGCTGAGGCTGGTTGGCAAGTAAACGAATGGGTCAAACAGGCCATTCTTCTCTACTTTGCAATTCAACCTATGCAAACCTGGGAGCTGCCTCCTTTTTCTTTTTATGATAAAATGCTCTTGAAAAAGGATTTTAAAGACATTGGTGTTCGTGCGGTGCCTCATGCTATTGCTCGCTATGGCGCGTACTTGGCGTCTCAAGTAGTGTTGATGCCATCGTATGTAAATATTGGAGCCTATGTGGACCAAGGAACGATGGTTGACACCTGGGCCACCGTGGGAAGTTGTGCGCAGATTGGAAAAAATGTTCACTTAAGTGGTGGGGTTGGGATCGGTGGTGTGTTGGAGCCGTTGCAAGCTTCTCCTGTGATTATTGAAGATGGATGCTTTATTGGCAGTCGTTGTATTGTGGTCGAGGGTGTTATAGTGGAAAGAGAAGCGGTACTGGGCGCCAATGTAGTGTTGACGCAGTCTACAAAAATTATTGATGTAACGGGGGATTCTCCCGTAGAATATAAAGGGCGTGTGCCTGCACGCAGCGTAGTGATTCCAGGTTCGTATACAAAAGAATTCAATGCGGGGTCCTATGGCGTTAGTTGTGCATTAATTATTGGACAACGTAAACCCAGCACTGATTTAAAAACTAGTTTGAACGATGCCCTGCGCGACTTTAATGTGAGTGTGTAATTTTTAATAGGTTGTTGGACACTTGAAGCGATCGTCCTTGCGAGGATAGATTTTTATTCCCAGCTGAATGTTCTGTCCAAAGTAAGCATCTTTATTACCCGCATTCCCTCTTTGCAAACCTGCATCATGCGGAAGTTGTCCACCTAAATTGTAAAGCCCCTGATAATATAATCGTTTCGCCCTGGCCGCATCTGCTGGTGAAAGATAATTGTCGAATAAAGCGGGGTCTACATAATAATTAGCGCTGACATTATCAATTTGATCAGTAAATAGTTTACGATAAATAATTTCAGTTCCAACATAGAGGGTTTTATTCAAGTAATAGCGTATGCCAATTCCACTCAATAAATTTATTTGTATTAATTGATAAGGTTTGCTGTCGGGATATTCAGCAAAGCCCTGTCCCTCCAACCGTAACGAATGTAATGCCACCCAGGCGCCATCTGAATCCTGCGCCTTAGGGTTGAAGCGAAAAAGTCCTAGTCCCATAAATCCATAGGGTTGTATTTTATCAAATATCG
The DNA here is from genome assembly GCA_005791465.1 of Bacteroidota bacterium. Classification (GTDB taxonomy): domain Bacteria; phylum Bacteroidota; class Bacteroidia; order Chitinophagales; family Chitinophagaceae; genus JJ008. The sequence goes on from SXWI01000055.1 coordinate 14,833, forward strand.
TTTCCCGACGAGTAGGAATCATTCGAAAAGGGTATATCTCAACCCCTGTATAAAATTCGTCGAGTCTGGATTTAAAGTGAAGATTTCTGTTAAATCGAAAAATATCATTGGGAGTAACGTTTGGGGAATGCCTGTCGTTGGCGGACAGGGTTCCGTGGAAGTACCCGGCTCTCAGGCTAATCCAATTAACTGGGTAAAAGTTGAGTTGTCCACCTAGCCCCACTCTGGTTTCCTGCCAATCAATATCCTTGAAAAACTGTGTGCCCGCACCTATATTTCCTCCTAGGTCTCCTAAAAAGAACAAGGGGCCGGTATTAAACCCAAACTCGATTTTTTTAAGAATGGATTGGTTTACTTGTGCAATTGTTTTACCCGTAATCAAGGAAACTAATATCAAGGGAAGGAGGGCATGGCGGAATTGCAATGGGTTGATTTTGATTGATAACGGGAGTGAAAATTGTTTAGTATGCATTGAAAATCCGAAAGTTCAAATTTAACAAATCCAGGTAGTGAGACCAGTGATTTTAATCACTGAAAGATAGTTTTATACTAGTTTTCCACTGAAATGCGTAGGAGGCCGTTCGTGGAAAATTAACATCAAATCCTACAGGGAGTCGGAAGGCTGAAGTACATTTGTACTCCTAAAACAACTCCCATGAAAAATTTATTTTCTACTCTATTTATCGCTTGCTTTTTATTTGCTTTTTCTCCGAATAGTTTTGCCCAAACAGTAGATGAGGTAATTGCTAGTCATGTAGCCGCTACCGGTGGTGCTGAGAACTGGAAAAAACTTCAGTCCATGAAAATTAC
>SXWI01000056.1 GCA_005791465.1 Bacteroidota bacterium
CCAATAATTTGTCCAGTTTTTACAAGTGCTCCTTTGGTAACATTTACAACAGAGAGGTTGCTATACGTGGTAAAATATTTTCCATGCCGAATCGTAACGGCCATTCCATCTCCCAGATTATAGACGCCCCGTACCTCTCCTTCAAACACAGATTTCACATTGGTTCCTGCGCTCGGGGTTGCAATGGTAATGCCTGGATTATCGATAGTTAGGTAAGTATTTTCGATTTTATTATCTCCAAATTTTAATAACACAATCCCATTATCTACAGGCCAGGGAAGTTTATACCGATTGGCTTCAAAACTGCTATTCAATGCAATGTCCTTAGCATTTAGATCCAAATAGCTTTCTGGTCTACGAGTAGGGTCTGTTCGCTTGGCAGCTGCTGACAGCTCCTCGTTGCTTGGGGCCGGCGTGTTAGTAGTAGGCTTAGTTGTAGAGGGAGCAGCGGTTTTGGAAGTGGAAGTAGTAACAACAGTTGCACCTGTACGCTTTCTTTCTTCCTCTTCTTTTTTACGACGCTCCTCCGCTTCTTTTTTAGCTAATTCAATTTCACGACGAACAATTGCTAATACGGCATTTTGAAGATCCCTATCTTTTTTCTTTTTCTCTGCAATTTGTCGAGATAACTCTTTTTCCTTACTCTTCAATTGTACAACCACTGCATTCTTTTCCTTTTTCTGGACCGCTAACTCCTGTACTTGCTTAGTCTGTGTTTCCAGGGCCACATTTTTTTGGTCCTTACGAACCAATTGCTGCTTGCGTCGCTCCAAGATCAACTCTTGCGTTTTATAAATTGTCCCTACCTGCTTCTCGCGATAATCCCGGTAACTCTTCAAGTAGGAGATTCTTTTAACAGCATCATTAAAGCTGCTGGCAGAAAAGATAAAATTGACGTAGTCGTAGTTACTTCGATTTTTATATGCATAAGCCACCGAGCGAGCATACTGCACTTTCAGTGTATCCAACTGGCGGTTGAGCCGATATATTTCAAGTTCACTGAGATAAATATCGTCATCGATAGAACGAATCTCACGGCTAATACTATTGATATAACGCTCCTGAAGGGAAATTTTACGATTCAAGACATTGAGCTGACTAAGCGTTTTTTTGGTCTGCCCCTTCACCGATTCATATAAGGTTTGAATTTCCTTTAGTTCTTTTTGTATTTCCTGTCGCTCTTTTTCCAATTGACTCTTTTCCGCACCCGGCTGGGCCTGTACAGAAGCAGTGATCAAAAGCAATAAGAGTACTAAAAAGCTGACACGCATGGATTTACTATAACGATTCCATGCAAAATAAATTTTATTCGTCAACCGCGACGATAATTTTTTGGAATAGTAAATGGAAAGCTTAACGTTTCATTAAAGGCATATTGCTTGAAACGTAGTTCTACATTCAACTTCTTTTTCTCAGAAACTGCAATATTGCGACGTTGGGAAAAGTAAACACCTGTACGATTGTCATACTCGGAATAGCCTAAAAAACTAGTACGGTTACGCGTAAGATCCAGGTCATCTAATTTGGTACTGAGCAACACCTTCTCCTGCTCCGCTATAGTAAATAGCATTCTGAAAAAGGAATTGGCCCCCTGCAAGGAAATAGTTCCATTTCCCTTGCTGTAGGCTTGCAACGTGGAATCTAAAAATACCGGGTTGCCTATCAACAGATCTTGAAGCGAACTTAAATCCAGGGGCAAGGCCGTAACCTCCGTTAAATAAGCTACGCTTCGGGCTATGTAGACTTTATTTTGCTTATCTAATAACTTAACAGAATCCCGGGTGATATAGGCTCGTAATCCTTCAATACCCAGAATGGCTGTAATGGAGGCCCAGATCAGACTGTCTTTGTACATGCGCAGCTGAGCATTGAGATTTAATTGTTGACCTGTACCATCCTCATAATCCACATCCAATTTTGCATTGAACGTAGTATACTGGATACGCTTTGATTGCAACTGGGTATACTGCTCCCTAATAAATACAATGGAATCCAATCTAGCTCTTTCCAAGTCAGAAAGTACATTCACCTGTATGGAGTCTTTCTTGACTAGCGCCGTCTGAATTTTTTTTGTACTTCGGCAGGAAGTAAAAAAAATACCGCCCATTAAAAACAACACCAATGCGCGCATCATAATAATCATTTTATCCCTGTGTGACCAAAACCACCCTGGCCACGTGCGGAATCAGTTAATTCAGATACGGACTCCCAATTACAAGTCACAACAGATTGTACCACTAACTGCGCAATTCGATCACCAGGCTGTATCACTTGAACCTCATTGGAATGATTGATCAGGATTATACCAAGTTCACCTCTATAATCTGCGTCTATCGTTCCGGGTGCATTCAGACAGGTAATACCTTGCTTGAGTGCTAAGCCACTACGAGGGCGCACTTGTGCTTCATAACCAATCGGTAATTCTATGAAAAGCCCAGTTGGAATTAATTTTCTTTCACCAACTCCTAGTTGAATGGGTTCCTTAAGGTCTGCCCGAATATCCATACCTGCGGATGCTGCTGTAGCATAAGAGGGAAGCGGATTGGAGGAACGATTTATAATTTTAACAGCAAGAGTAGACATCACACAAAGATAAGTGGGTAAGATTAGGATTGCTGTAAGAGTACAGTAGCCTGAGCCATCAATCCTTCTTCCCTACCTGCAAATCCCATTTTTTCAGTGGTAGTTGCTTTGATTGATACCGCATCAACCTGAACCTGTAATAGGGGAGCAATTGCAGCCTGCATTGAAGCAACAAAGGGCCTAATTTTGGGTTCTTCCAAACAAAGCGTAGCATCCACATTAACTACCTGATATCCCTTTTGATGAATCAATGCCACACATTTGGAAAGTAAAATCTTACTATCAATTCCTTTGTATGCAGGATCTGTGTTGGGAAAATGTTCACCTATATCCCCCAGAGCCAAAGCACCTAACAAGGCATCACAGATTGCATGCAACAAAACATCAGCATCACTGTGACCTACTGCCCCTTTATGATGAGGAATATTTACTCCACCAATCCAAAGCGGTTTACCCTCTTCTAACTGATGAAAGTCAATTCCGGATCCTATTCGAAAAGACATAGTTATGATTTAGTGCAAATAAACAAAAAGGCCCCGGTAATCCGAGGCCTTTTTGAATTGTATAACGCTATAATTACTTTTTACCACCCAAGTCAAATGAAACTTGGAAACGAAGGGTATTGGAAAGTGGGTTACGGTTAACACCACTACCAGAAGGAATCAAATAAGCAAAGTTGAAATGGAATACATTGTACTTCACACCAAGACCAGTTGTGAAATAACGACGATCTCCTTTTGTTTTGTTCTCGTAGAAGTAACCGCCACGGAAGAAGAACTGACCATTGTAGTTCCACTCAGCACCAGCACCCAAAGAAACTTCTCTCATTTCCTCACCAAATCCACCAGGAGCATCTCCCAATGAGCTGAACCAGCTACCCACTACACTCTTATTTCTGTAAGTAGCAAGATCAGCAGCAGTTGCACCAGCACCGGGAGGTGTTGGAACAAGAAGCTTATTAAACTCAGCACCAAAAGAAAGAGTATTGGTGTTGTTATACTTTTTTGTGTAATTCAAACCTAAACCAAGGTTAGCAGGAATGAAATCCTTAGCATCAGCATTGCTAGTGTAGGCAATCTTAGCACCCAGGTTAGATAGAACAGCTCCCCAAGCTAAACCGGTACCGTTCTTTTTACCATCATGGTAATAAGCAAGGTCAGCCGCTACAGAAGAACCAGTCTTATAAGTAGTGCTACCGTTAGTCAATCCACCAGTCAAGTCTGAATTGATATATTTCAAAGTGATACCTACACCACTTTTATCAGAAAGTTTGCGAGAATAACCAAGATCTACACCAAACTCACGAGGTCTGTGCTCTGTTCCCAGAGGAGCTCCTGTGAAATCAGTGAACTGAATGTTGCCAAGGCTGAAATAACGAACAGAAGCAGACAAAGCCTGATTGTCGTCTAATTTCTTGAATCCTGTAACAGAAGCCAGGTAAACATCGTTTACAAGGTCCTTCATCCATGGAGTGTAAGTAGCAGAAATACGTGCATCAGATGTGTTGAAAGCAACTTTTGCAACGTTCCAGATAGCTGAATAAGTGTCTGGAGAAGTAGCTACTCCCATTTCACCCATACCACCTGAACGAGCGTCAGGAGAAATACGAAGGAAAGGAACGGCAGTTGTAACCACATTGATTGGGTCAGTCTGCGCATTAACATTTGCAGTAAGACCACATAATAGCAGGATGCTGGCAGTCAGTTTTAAGGCAGTTAGTCTCATTAGAAAATTTTTAGTAGTGTGTAAATATAGCGTTTTTGATCAAAAAGCACTCCAAAAAGGAATTTTTTTCAAACTTCGGGAAATCAGTCATAATGAACAACTTCCGCTCAAAATTTCTTCCTTTCAGAAGACTCTGACAGACCATAAACGCCTCTATTTCAATAATATTGTTAAATTATTCCTTTTTTTTAAAAAATCCCTTTCTGAAGAATTTTTTATATTCGTTTGATAACGAATATGTTATGGCTTTAAAAAATAAAACAGGCTTGGGGCGCTATTTGGTTCAAACTGCTTAAATTCGCAAGCCCTGTAAATCAGGGATAAAGATCCGGGGCAATATCCCGGCTTAAACCTGCGTTAGTCAATACCAATCGAAGCTATATGCTACAAATGCGACGTCCAATTTTAATGCTGCTAGCCCTGACAGGCCTAGTGCTTTTGAACTCCTGTAAAGGAAAAGGAATTTTTGCGAAAAAGTCTCCCAAGTCCAGTGTAACGGGCTGGAACTACAATGAAAAAGGTGGTTTTCAGGTTGCCCAGGCAAAGGACCAGGCAAACGGACCCGGGCTAGTATTCGTGGAGGGGGGAACCTTCTCTATGGGACAGACCGAAGAAGATGTGATGGGAGACTGGAACAATATCCCCCGACGCGTTTCAGTGCCTTCTTTCTATATGGACCGAACAGAGGTTGCCAATGTTCACTACAGGGAATACATTTTTTGGCTTTCCAAAATATTTGACCCCTCTGATCCAGAAAATGTAAAAATTGTTGAGGGAGCATTGCCCGATACATTGGTCTGGAGAAGCGAGTTGAGCTACAATGAACCCTCTGTTGAATTGTACTTCCGCCATCCTGCTTTTAATTATTATCCTGTAGTAGGTGTGAGCTGGAAACAAGCAAAAGATTTTTGTCTATGGAGAACGGATCGTTATAACGAATCCATGCTAGTAGATAAAGGTTATATCAATAAAAACAATTTAAAGCCAGGAGCACAACAAGGAGATAATAATTTTAATACCCGCTCTTACTTGTTAGGTCTTTACACCGCGCCTCCCGGTAAAGCCATGCGTGCTAGCCGTGGTCGTGCACCGCAACAACCCTCATTAGAGTCTGGGATTGTAAGTCCTGAGTATCGTCTTCCCTTTGAAGCGGAGTGGGAATATGCCGCCTATGGTCTAGTTGGCCAAAATCCACGTACTAGCCTTAAAGAAGGCAAGCGTGGAGAAGAATTGCAATCTAACAAACAAGTGTATCCCTGGGCACAGAATGTAAATGGACTTCGTGAAAATCGGAGAGGAAGTTTACAAGGTCAGTTTTTTGCCAACTTTAAAAGAGGAAGTGGAGATAATGCGGGTGTGGCAGGAGGTTTGAACGACCGTGCATTTTACACAGCTCCAGTTGAATCATATTATCCCAATGCATTTGGTCTGTATAACATGGCTGGAAATGTTAGTGAGTGGGTTGAAGACACCTATCGCTCGCTTTCAACATTGGATTATGATGATCAGCCTGCCCCTTTCCGCGGTAATAAGTTCATGAAACTTTACGTTGCTGATTCTACTACACTTGATCCATCTGCGCGTTACGAACGCGACTCATTGGGCCGTGTAAAAATGCTGGAGGTTACTGAAGCAGATGCACGCAACAGAAGAAACTACCAGAAAGGTAATGTAATTGACTATCTCGATGGAGACTCACTTTCCTCAGCTGCATACGCCTATGGGACTTCTACTTTAATAGATCCACAACGTTCCAAGGTTTACAAAGGTGGTAGCTGGAATGACCGTGCATATTGGCTAAGCCCCGGCGCACGTCGCCACCTAGAGGAAGATCTTTCTGCCGCCACCATTGGCTTCCGCTGTGCAATGAACCGAGTGGGTAGTCCTGAACTGGGTAACAAACGTAAAACCGGACAATACTTCCCAACAAAAAGACAAAAACGGTAAGCGATAATCTTGCAATATTGAAAACCCTCCCCTTCGGAGGGTTTTTTTATACGCGTCCGAGTACATTTGCACTATGCCAATTGAAACACTTTACGAACTGTTCCAAAAACATCCACTAGTTGAAACGGATACCCGACATTTAAAACCGGGTTGTATTTTTTTTGCATTGCGTGGAGATAATTTTAACGGGAATCAATTTGCAAAACAGGCGTTGGAGGCTGGGGCTGCCGCTGCCATCATTGATGATTCTGCTTACTATGTAGACGAAAGAACCATTGTAGTTGAAAACACATTAACTACACTACAGCAATTGGCAAAATTTCATCGTCAACAATTCAATATTCCTTTCATTGCTATCACAGGAAGTAACGGCAAAACCACATCGAAAGAATTAGTTAATGCGGTGCTGGCAAGTGCTTTTCGAAC
>SXWI01000057.1 GCA_005791465.1 Bacteroidota bacterium
CCGTTCGGAAAAGGATCAGTTTCAAGAATTGGAGCGCTGCTGTTTGGTAATTACCGGACAAAAAAATGAAAGCAGTTGGAAACAAACAGCCACTGCAGCAGACTTCTACACACTCAAAGGTGCCGTGGACGCATTGATAAAAGGACTAGGACTTAAGATCACATCGCAAGAGATGGAAGCTACAGAAACGCTGAGTTTTGGAATCACCTGGTCTGATTCTAAACAAACGGTAGGATTTGGTGGCGAAGTGTCTCCAAAGTGGCTGGAGAAAATGGGGATCAAACAACCTGTATTCTTTGCTGAACTCAACTGGGATTATTTAGCACTACAATTCAATCAACAGCGGTCTGTGATTCGCGAAATTCCACGTTTTCCAGCTGTACAACGAGACCTGGCACTGATTGCACCCCGTAGTTTAACATGGGAACAGATTCAAACCACTGTGCAAAAGATCCGAATCGAAAGCCTGCAGGATATCAAACTCTTTGATATATTCGAAAGCGATAAGCTGGGAGCCGATAAAAAATCAATGGCGGTTAATTTTACTTTCCAAAACATGGAAAGAACATTAACAGATAAAGAAATTGAGGGATGGATGAACAAAATTCTCACTAACCTGGAAAAAGAGCTGGGTGTCAACCTCAGAAAATGAATACGCTACAAAACGATTTAGAAAGAATACAAAACAAGCTGCAGCGGTTAGTGGAGCACCAGCAAAATCTGCGTGCAGAAAATCAAGGATTGCGTGAGCAACTTTCCAATGAAATAAAACAGAAAGAAACGCTGCAGTCTCAGATCAATGTGTTGCAAGAACAAATCGGCGTACTTAAAATGAACAGTGGGGCACTGGAGCAGCAGGACCAAAAAGAAATGGAGAAAAAGATCAATCAATATATTCGTGAAATAGATCGTTGTATTGCTCAATTAGGAGAATAATTCAATGGCCGAACTCATACCCATATCAGCACAAATTGGAGACAGGACTTACCGTTTAAAGGTGGAGCCGAAGGATGAGGCTATAGTTAGAAATACACTCCAACAAATCAATGATAAAATCATGGAGTTTAAATCAGTGTATGTTGGAAAAGACATGCAGGATTATGTGGCTATGACCATGATCTGGTTTGCCACGCAACAAACGAATGCTACCGCTCCGGCTACTCAGCAAGAAGACCCGACCATCCGTAAAGGCTTGGAAATACTGGAAGGCCTGATTGAATCAGGATTACAACAATAACCGCTTACTTATTTTCCTCCCAGGAGTTCTTCCATTTTTTTCGCCAAAGCTTCGCCTCGTAAATTTTTAGCGATAATTTTCCCAGAGGCATCCAACAACAAATTCTGCGGTATAGCGCGGATACCATATTGCTTGGAAACAGCATTATCCCAGAACTTTAAGTCACTGACATGAGACCAGGTCAGATTATCATCATGGATTGCTTTCATCCATTTATCTTTTTGTCCAGCACGATCCAGGGAAATACCGAGTATATGAAAATTCTTGTCCTTGTATTGATTAAACACTTTTACCAAATTAGGATTTTCTTGGCGACAAGGTCCACACCAGCTGGCCCAAAAATCAATCAACAGGTAACGGCCTTTGAAGGAAGATAATTGAACAGGCTGATCCAAGGTATCGTTCTGTGTAAACTCAGGAGCCATACGACCAATACCAGTCAATTTAGCAGTCTCAAGTTGCTCGTTGAAACTTTTAGCAGCAGGATAAGCTTGTACTGAAGCTGGTAAGGCGTTAAAAAGTGGTTCTACCTTATCAGGATTAATATCCCACCCGGCGTATTGCTGCAACGCATAAAAGGCTGCAGGGGAACTTGGGTTTTTCTGTATAAAGCCCGCCAACACATTTTCTTTCAAATTGGATTCCAGTTCATCAATCTGTGCCTCAACTTTATCCCTTGCCTCGGTATCTTTTTTTGCGTTAGCCTTTGCGTAATCCTGATATAGAACTTTCATCTTGTCATCATAAGGCTTGCGTAAAGCTTGAAGTGCTAAGTATGCCTCGTGATGTTTGGAACCTTTTACAGTCACATTGCTGAAAGAATCCAGCGAACTGATGCGTACACGCCCTGCAGCAGCATAAACATTGAATGCATCTCGGGATTGAGTGTTGGTGCTTGATCCACCTGCAAGTGGGGTAAATTGTTTAGAGGACCCGGCATTGGAATATTTTACACGAAATACCAGTAACTCAGGTTCTTCCATCTTTAATGTAAATGAGTAGCTATCATCTAATACCACACAACTATCCTTCACAGAGGTCCCATTAACCCGGTGATAGAGGTAGACCCATTCAGGTTGAGGTTTTACATTTTTAAAGCTCCCCTTGATTGACAGGGACTTGGCATTATCCTGAGCTAACAAGGAAACCGGGAGGGCCAAACAGGCCAATAGAAGTGTACGCATGGGGTAAATTATGGGTACCAATATACGCATCTTTTCATACCTTTGTGGACCACAAATTTGTGGAACAAGCATTGTGAAACAACTAAATCAAAAATTCAATGGATCCCAATATATTGTACGCCCTTATAGGCGTAATCGCCGGAGGGGCTGGCCTCCTGGCAGGACGAGTCTTCTTTGCCAAGGGGAGTCGTAAACAAGTCGAAGAGGCTGAA
>SXWI01000001.1 GCA_005791465.1 Bacteroidota bacterium
CAAGGAATTAGAAAAGAAGCATGAAGATTGGGAGAAAGTAATCAAAGCTATTGATTCTGCATTCGATCCATTTAAGAAGAAATTAAAAAGAGCAATTACGCGGGAGGATATTCTCAAACTGACAGAAAAACCAGTACGACGTATATACCGATTGGATATTGCTGAGTTAGATGCTCAAATAAAGCAGTTGGAGGCTGAGCTCAAACAGGTGAAACATGATCTGGACAATCTGGTTGATTATACCGTTGCTTATTATGAGAATCTTCAGAAGAAATACGGAAAAGGACGTGAGCGAAAAACCGAGCTCAAGCAATTTGAGGTTATTCAGGCAAAACAGGTCGCAATAGTAAACGCAAAACTCTATGTGAATCGAGAAGAGGGTTTTATTGGGACGGGGCTTCGAAAAGACGAGTATTTGTTTGATTGCTCTGATTTAGATGATATTATTGCCATTACTCGAAGAGGAATCTTAAAAGTGGTGAAGGTTAGCGAAAAGTCTTTTATTGGAAAAGACATTCTACATGTTGCGATCTTTCATAAAAATGATGAGCGGACTACTTATAATTTGATTTATGCCGATGGTAAAGCAGGCGTAAGCTATGCCAAGCGGTTTAATGTAACGGGAGTTACTCGAGATAAAGAATATGATTTAACTAAAGGAGATGATAAAAGTAAAGTTCATTACCTAACTGTAAACCTAAATGGAGAGGCAGAGGTAGTTAAAATTCTGCTCTCAGCAGGCTGTTCAGCTCGTATCAAAGAATTTGATTTCTATTTTGAAGAATTAGCCATTAAGGGAAGAAGTAGTTTGGGAAATCAGGTTACCAAATACCCCATTCGTTCTGTAAAATTTAAAGAAGCGGGTAAGGCTAGTATTTCCACTTCTAAAAAGATGTGGTTTGATGACAAATTTGGCCGTTTAAATACTGAAAACAAAGGAGTTTATGTTGGTGCCTTTGAACCGGATGAGAAAATTCTAGTTATTTATAGGGAAGGTGTCTATGAAATCTGTGATCAAGAATTATCCCAAAAGTTTGATCCCGAAAAAGTACTATTAATTGAAAAGTTCAATCCGTCGGCCTATGTTTCCGCGGTCTATGCCGATCTTGAGAAGAAGCAGTATCTAATAAAAAGATTTCAAATTGAGACTAGCACACTTCGAACTAAGTTCTCATTTATAAAGGAAGGACCTGAAAATTATGTCGAAGCGGTTACCACTGAAATGGAGCCAGTTTTAGCTATGCAGCAAGGTAGGGGTGCGCAACTGAGAAAAGCTAAATTAAAGATCAATAAGATTGCTGAGGTCACTGGTTGGAAAACTGTCGGTACAAAATTGGCCGATTACAGTAAATCTACAGAAATGGAGTGGGTGAAGACAAAGTCTACGGACGACGCACAGCCAGAGTTATTTAGTTGATGTCAATCTGCATTTCGATCCCTATTCATCTCTCGTTCGGCCTGTTTCTTTTTCAAGGATTCACGTTTGTCTGCTTGTTGTTTTCCTTTCGCTAGTCCAATTTCTATCTTGGCAAATCCTTTCGAGTTAAAAAATATTTTCAGTGGGATCAGCGTGAATCCTTTTTCTTTCAGTTTTGATTCAATCTTTTTTATTTCACGTTTCTGCAAGAGTAATTTTCTTGTTCGAATTGGATCATGGTTACTGTGTGTACCATGGCTATACGGAGCAATATGAAGAGATTTGATCCAAATTTCTCCCTCATCTAATAGGCAATAAGCGTCATTGAAGCTTGCTTTTCCTTCTCGAAGCGATTTTACCTCAGTTCCCAAAAGCTGAAGTCCTGCTTCAAATTTATCCTCTATAAAGTAGGAATAGGAGGCTTGGCGGTTTAATAAAGAAACCATTAGGACTGGAATAGTGAAATCAGCGTGGCTATTCGTTCCTTCAGGTGTTTACGATGAACAATGAAATCCAAGAAGCCATGCTCCAGAATAAATTCACTCCGTTGAAAACCTTCCGGCAAATCTCTTTTAATAGTTTCTTTGATGACTCGAGGTCCTGCAAAGCCAATTAAAGCGCCAGGTTCTGCAATATTAAGGTCTCCTAGCATTCCAAAAGATGCTGAAATTCCGCCAAAAGTTGGATCAGTCAACAAAGAAATATAAGGTAGTTGTGCGTCACTTAATTGTGAAAGTTTTCCGCTGGTTTTAGCAAGTTGCATCAGTGAAAATGCACTTTCCATCATACGGGCGCCCCCACTTTTAGAAATTACCATGTAGGGAAGTTTGTTAGCTATACAGTAGTCAACAGCGCGAGAAAATTTTTCGCCCATTACACTACCTAAGGAGCCACCAATAAATTCAAAATCCATACAGGCCACCACCAAGCCTTTTCCTTGTACTTGACCAGTTGCCACGCGCATGGAATCCTTAAGGTCTGTTTTACTCCAAATATCTTCGAGCCTTTTTTGATAAGGTTTCAAGTCGGTAAAGCCCAACTTGTCTTTGCTTCGAATGGAAGTAAATAATTCAGTGTACTCGCCCTCGTCAAAAAGCAATTGAAAGTAGTCCACACTTCCAATTCTAAAGTGATGGTCACATTTAGGACACACATGCAAATTTTCCTGTAATTCCAATGCAACCGTAATGAGGCCACATTCGGGGCATTTATTCCAAAGACCTTCCGGCGTCTCCTTTTTTTCAGAAGTTTTTGTATCAATCCCTTTTTTAATTCGACGAAACCAACTGGACTTGACTTCTTCAAACTTAATCCCGTCGCCAGTTAAATTAGCATCTACATCTTCAATTTTCTTTCCCATGGGGCTGGTTGATTTGCAAATATAAGAAACGCTATTTTCCCGTCTTTCCCCTTAAAATCCTTTTGTTTTTTTAGGCACCATGGGGAGGGTAGCAGCTTTTTCAGGCATCTTGGTCACCGAAAGTTTTCTTTCGCCTTTAATGGAGGCTGCTAGTTTTACTGCTTCATAGGCATTGACAAGGCCTCCTGTTTTTGAAAGTTTGCTTAAAGTGGTTAATTGACCGGTACCCGGCGTACGAACTGAATCACTTATTGACAGGGAAGAACGTTCAATTACCTCTTTTATTTGTCTTGCACTCAGGGAGGGGTAATATTCCAATAAAAGTGCTGCAAGCCCCGCAACTACTGGCGATGCCATGCTTGTTCCCTGTAAAAATTGGTAAGTATTCCCACCCGGTACGGTTGAATAAATTTTGACACCGGGAGCAAAAACATCCACCTCTTCTTTTCCGTAATTGGAAAATCCGGCTGTTATACCTCCGGCTAGAGGGTCGCCACTGGCTCCTACAGTGATCCAATTTCCGGCACGTTTATCGTCAATAAATTTTGAAGTGGGAAAATTGTAACTGGTATCGAGATTTCGCCCATCATTACCGGCAGCATGGACAAGTAAAACATCACGAGAAGCCGCATACGCTACGGCCTCATCTACCCATTTTTTTTCTGGAGAGAAACTTTTTCCAAAACTCATATTTATAATTTGCGCACCATTGTCTACGGCATAACGAATAGCCAGCGCAATATCCTTATCATGTTCATCACCATCTGGTACAGCACGGATGGTCATAATACGCACATTATCTGCAACTCCATCTCCGCCTTTTTCATTCGCACGAACCGCACCAATTATACCGCTTACGTGTGTTCCATGCACGGCAGCTTCCGGACTAGCCATCACGTTGTTATTTCCGTAAAAACGATCATTAAAATCATCATAGGTGTCTTTTACAATGGTTGCACGAAAAGGAAAGGGGGCCTTCTCTGCTGCTTTTGATTTGGATTCCAGTCCATCCAAGTAGGCACGCAAGTCTCCTATAAAACTAAAATTGGTTGTTTCTAAGGCATCATTGTTAGACATGAGGCTGTAAAGAGCATTTTTTGCTTTTTTCTGTTCGGGCTCAGTTACGGTAAGTGTAGCCAATTCCTTTCCTAAAAAAGTATCTTTTCCAAAGCTTTTGCGTAGAATACTGTCGCTCTTAATAAGATTGGCATAAATTCTTTTTAACATAATTAACTCAGCGGCACTCTCGCTGTTCTGCGCTATTTCTTGTTTTGCTCTACGCCACATATCGTAACGCGCAAAACCTTCGGCGTTAAATTTTACTACGGTTGGGTCAATACTGTCAAATGCTTCCTTAAAACGATGGTAAACTCGAGCAGCTTCATAGGAGTCCTTGGCTACATTTTCTCCATTTTTTCCTCCTAAAAAATTCCATCCATAGATGTCATCTATATATCCGTTTTTATCATCATCTTTTCCGTTGCCTACAATTTCTTTTGGGTTTTTCCAAAGCACTGATTTTAAATCTTCATGCAGCGTGTCAATGCCAGAATCAATGACCGCGACAATTACTGGACTACTTTTCTTGTTGGTTTCTTTTAAAAATGAATAGGCTTTTTCTACGCTGATTCCCCATAATCCCGTTGAAGAACGATCCATCAAATGCCAGCCTTTGGGAATCTCTTTTGGCACTTCAGTACCTGGCGTATTCTGCGCATGAATTCCACTGGTGATCGAGAGTAGAACCAGTAGTCTAACAATTGTAATTCTTTTCATGGTATAATTTTAAATATCAAATTTAATTCCTTGTGCAAGGGGTAGTTGTTTGCTGTAGTTAATGGTGTTAGTTTGTCTTCTCATGTAGATTTTCCAAGCATCGCTTCCGCTTTCACGACCACCTCCCGTTTCTTTTTCTCCACCAAACGCTCCTCCGATTTCTGCACCACTTGTTCCTATGTTTACATTGGCAATTCCACAGTCGCTCCCGGCTACACTTAAAAATTGTTCTGCTTCTCTAATGTCAAGGGTCATGATTGCAGATGAAAGTCCTTGCGGTACCTCATTTTGAATCGCTATGGCTTCCTCCAGCGTTTCGTAACTGATCAAGTAAAGAATGGGAGCAAAGGTTTCATGATGGACAATTGGTAAATCATGTGCCACTTCTGCAATGCATGGTTTGACGTAGCACCCGCTATTAAATGATTCACCTTGCAGTAATCCGCCTTCTACAATGAATTGCCCCCCTTCATTTTTACAAGCTTCAATAGCTTGTAAGTATTGTTCAACTGCAGATTTGTCAATCAATGGACCCATTATATTTTGAATGTCCAGCGGATTTCCAATTCGAATCTGTTTGTAAGCGGTAATAAGTTTTTCTTTTACCTGATTATAAACGCTTTTGTGAATAATCAATCTACGAGTGGTGGTACATCGTTGGCCTGCAGTCCCTACAGCACCAAATAATGCTCCGCGTACTGCTATATCCAGATCAGCATCTGCAGTTATAATGATGGCATTGTTTCCACCCAGTTCTAATAAGGTTCTGCCTAAGCGAGCTCCCACTACAGCGGCTACTTGTTTTCCCATTCGGGTAGAACCCGTAGCTGAAATCAGTGGAATTCGTTGGTCTGCAGCAAGCCATTCGCCCACTTCACGGCCACCATTTATGATAACACTGAGGCCCTCAGGTAATTCATTTCTTTTAAAAACTTCTGAAACGATTTTTTGACAG
>SXWI01000058.1 GCA_005791465.1 Bacteroidota bacterium
AAAAGACGTCGTCGCTTAGCGGTTCACTTAAGTTTTGCCATTGTTTTTCTGATTATGGTATTGCTATTTAAAGTGATTAACGACAAAACAATCATCCAGTTTATTATCAAGTTTGCAGGTATTACTTACGGGCCATTACTGGGACTTTTCTCTTTTGGCATTTTAACTCGACGCGTACTCAAGGATTCTATGGTATGGCTTATTTGCGTGGCTGGGCCGCTATTAACACTTGTGTTGGATGTACTTTGTAATCCTAAGTACTATGAGGGGTTATTACATACACAATTGGGTATCGATACGTTATCACAACAACTATTTAATGGTTATAAGATTGGGCCAGAATTGATTTTACTCAATGGAGTAATCACTTTCTTTGGTTTATGGTTGATCTCAAGCCCATCCAAGAGTCCTCGCAATTGAAATAACAACCAGTACCTTTGTTATTAAAATTATTCTGTGGATATCCTTCATCCGCTAGCCCAGCAATATGCAGAAAAGCATAGTACTCCTCAGGATCGGTTACTCCAGGAGCTGGAAGCTTATACGCGTTCAAATCACGTAGCTCCTCATATGGTAAGTGGTTTTTTACAGGGACGATTTCTTCAGTTATTTAGTTCTTTGTTACGTCCCCAGGCCGTATTGGAGATCGGAACCATGACGGGATACAGTGCTTTGTGTCTTGCAACGGGTCTCACCGCCTCGGGTACTTTGGATACAATCGAGTTAAGGGAGCAAGATGCTACCATCGCGCAGTCTTTTTTTGATCGTTCTTCGTATAATTCCCAAATCCGTCTTCATTGTGGCGATGCGCATCTGATTATTCCCACTTTACAACAAACTTGGGACCTGGTCTTTGTAGATGCTGATAAGGTTTCTTATTTGGACTATTTTAACATGGTTTTTCCCGCTGTTCGTGTAGGTGGCTATATCTTAGCGGACAACATTTTTTTCCATGGGCAGGTATTTACGGAGGAAATTCATGGAAAAAATGCAAAAGCCATTGTACGATTCAGTGAGATGTTATTAGAGCGAGACGATGTGGAGGTCACAGTGGTACCGCTGCGAGATGGATTGAGTGTGATTAAAAAAGTTAGATAGTATGCGTCTTTGTTTTTCGATCATTTTGTTTCTTATTATGGAGACTGTCATGGGACAGCCTGCTGTAACCATACAACAGTATATTGATCAGCATAAGGATCTTGCCATTAAAGAGATGAAGCGTACGGGGGTTCCAGCCTCTATAAAATTGGCACAGGGCATTCATGAAACCATGGCTGGACAAAGTCCGTTAGTGCTAAAGTCCAATAATCACTTTGGAATCAAATGTAAAACAGGTTGGAGTGGCCCTTCTGTTCGTCACACAGACGATGCTCGTAATGAGTGTTTTCGAAAATATAACTCAGCTGAAGAGTCTTATCGGGACCATTCTAATTTCTTGAAAGGAAGTGGTCGCTATGCACCACTGTTTGAACTGGACCCTACAGATTATGAAGCCTGGGCCAGGGGGCTCAAAGCAGCTGGGTATGCCACTAATCCCATTTATGCCCAAACGTTAATTCGGTTAATTGAAGAATACGATTTACAACAATATTCGATGGTTGCTTTAGGGTATGAGCATGGAGAAGAGGACAGTGCTGAAACAAAGGATGCAGAAAAAGCGGTTCTTCCAGCAACAACTTCTGTTAGTGCCCCCATAGCGCCCGTGGTAGCTGCTGACATTGTAATTGAAGATGAACCCAGCAACGCGGAACAGTCAGTTTTGAGTTCCTCAACGAATTTGCAAGAGAACCGTTATCCTAGTGGTGTATTTAAGGAGCAGGGTTATCGGGCTGTTTATGTGACAGCAGGCACCCCTTTTTTAGTAATTGCACAGCAATATAAAGTCCCACTTGCCCGAATTTTTGAATGGAATAATTTAGCGCCAACTACCGCCGCCCACGTATCGCAAGTCCTTTTTTTGGAGCGAAAGACTAAAAGTGTGCTGCGGTTACCAACCTTGCGTTCCAGACTGTAACTTAGCTTTTAAATTTTTCTATGGAAACAATTCGCGTTCATGATAAGGTATTCAAAGAATATCTCTCCGCGGATTTGATCCAGCAACGTGTCAGCGAATTAGCTGCACAAATCAATACTGACTATATCAATAAGCGACCTTTATTTCTGGCTATTCTAAATGGTTCTTTTATGTTCGCTGCTGATCTGTTCAGACAAGTAAGTCTTGATGCTGAAATCTCATTTATAAAAATTGCTTCTTATAAAGGAACGCGTTCGTCCGGTCAGGTCATGACTGCCATTGGAATGGACCAGGATCTGCATGGACGAGAAGTTATTGTGGTGGAGGATATTGTCGATACAGGTAAAACATTGCACCATTTTCTTCCTTCACTTCGTCAGCAAGAGCCTGCTTCCATTCGAATTGCTACATTTTTACATAAACCGGAGGCTACTAATTTTTCGGTGCCATTGGATTATGTTGGGTTTTCTATTCCAAACAAATTTGTAGTAGGGTACGGCCTCGATTACGATGGGCTGGGGCGTAATTATGGTGCATTATATCAGTTGGTATAAGACCACTTTTCTGCGTGGGTTTAATAATATAATTTATGCGTTGTGGAAGGATTTTATTGTTCTTCTCATTGTTTTACACAGCTACTACTGTGGCGCAGGAATTCTATGTAAGAGGTGAAGTAAAGGACTCAGTCGGACAGCCTTTACAAAATGTGCAGATCAGGCAATTCTCTACCGGGCTGCTTTTCAAGTCTGGAGTTTGGGGCAGTTTTGGTTTCTCCTCCCGTTTTTTTGCAGATACATTACAGGTTTCACTAAGAGGATACCGTACTGAGAAAGTTGTAACAGCAGGCGAAGCACCAATCAGAATCGTGCTACGGGCTTTGCCTCCTGGGCAGCGTTTATCAGAGAACTCTCGTTTAGCCTCGCGCACGGCTAATATGAATAGGGAAGAACGCAAAGGTTGGTTTACAGGCGATGAAACCTATGCCGATTTACTTGAAAACAAGTGGGTGAGTACGTTAGCTTTTCCTTCAACTGGACTTTCGCTGACAGTAGATCAGGCTTCTTATTCCAATATACGCCGCTTCATTTCCCGAGGCACCTATGTTCCCGCTGATGCAGTTCGAGTGGAGGAGATTTTCAATTACTTCCCAACAACTTATTTACCGCCTGCCGATTCAGCGGTGTTTGCTGTTTCCTCCCGCGTAAGTCCTTGCCCCTGGAATTGGAATAATCATCTTTTACATTTAAATCTATCGGCTCGTAAACTTAATTTGGATTCACTACCACCGGCTCATCTGGTTTTTTTAATTGACATCTCCGCATCGATGGATATGCCCAACCGATTGCCTTTGCTTCAGTCTGGATTTCGCATGTTGTTGTCTAATCTTAGAGAAAAGGATTCTGTTTCCATTGTTGTGTATGGAGGTATGACTGCGGTATTGGTGCGTGCGCTTAGTGGTTGTGAAAAGGATAGTTTAACCACCGTAATCAATGGTTTGGTTCCGGGTGGTGCAACACCCGGTGAGTCAGGTATACGCATGGCATACCAAGTGGCGAAGCAGCATTTTATCGAAGGAGGTAATAACCGGGTGATTTTGGCAACCGATGGAGATTTTAATGTAGGGTTAAAATCTGAAAATGAATTAGAGGAGTTGATCAGTATTCAAAGGGAACAGGAAATCTATCTTACCTGCCTGGGTGTTGGAATGGGTAATTATAAGGATTCAAAAATTCAATTATTGGCTGAGCGGGGTAATGGCAACTTTGCTTATTTAGATCAGGAAAAAGAGGCGGAGCGGGTGTTGATGACTGAGTTTACGAAAACTCTTTACGCTGTTGCAGATGATGTTTATATGAATGTATCATTTGATCCTTCCTTGGTAAAAAATTATCGGCTGATCGGATTTGATAATAAGGCAGGCGCTTTATTGGACTCGTTGGCACAGCTGGAAGGGGGGGAGGTGGGATCCGGTCATACGCTTACCGCACTTTTCGAAATTGAGCCAACTGAAAAATTTGCATCGGTTGCTTACAAAAAGCAGAATTCTGATTCAATCGCATGGATCCAGTTGCAGTATCGCTTACCAGGAGATAGCGTGCAACGTAAGGAGCAGGTTCACATTCCACTTTATTATGTTTACCTAGAACAAGAATTGAAGCAATCCATGTTTATGGCTTCTTTGGCGCAATTTGGAATGTTGTTGAAAGGATCTCCATTTTTGAATAAATCAGACTGGAAAGAATTGGTGAAACTTGGTGAACAGGTTGTAGATAGCGCTAAACCTGACCAATTGGAATGGCTTGCTTTAGTCCGTAAGTGCAGTGTGCTCTATGATAAAAAGAAAAAGCGAAATTGGAATCGTCTCAGACGTTAGTTATTGAAAAATATCTTTGATTCTATCAAAGAAATTCCTTTCTGATTTATCAGGTTGCGGTTGCATATTAGGAGAACCAGTTAGTTTCTCAAGCGCTGCTTTTTCATCCGCATTCAATTGCTGTGGCGTCCAAACGCTCACCTGAATTAACTGATCTCCTTTCTCATAAGAATTTACCGCAGGAAACCCTTTCCCCTTTAATCTAAAAATCTTTCCGCTTTGTGTACCCGCCGGAATTTTAATTTTTGCTTTTCCATCGATGGTGGGCACTTCCACTTGTGTACCAAATACAACATCGGTAAAAGAGAGATGTAATTCGTAGGCTACATTGAGGCCCTCTCGATAGAGCTCTTTGTGAGGTTCTTCCTCTATCAGAATTATCAGATCTCCGGGAGAACCACCTCTTTCGCCGGCATTTCCCTTGCCAGTAACATTGAGTTGCATACCTTCTTGAACGCCGGCTGGAATTTCAATCGTTACAGTTTCCTCCGCATAGGTTCTTCCTTCCCCTTTACAAGAGGTACATTTTGCAGTGATGGTGGAACCTTCCCCACTACAGGTGGGGCAAGTAGTTACGGTTTGCATTTGTCCCAGAAAAGTATTTTGTACTCTTCTTACTTGACCACTTCCATTACAAACTGTGCAGGTTTGCGTGCTACCCTTGTCTTTGGCACCGCCTCCTCCACATGTATTGCAGGGGACATATTTTTTTACTTTTATATTCTTGCTAACTCCATTTGCAATCTCCTCGAAATTCAGTTTTAATTTGATTCTGAGATTGCTACCTCGTACACCGCGGGCTCTTGATCGTCCACCACCACCACCACGCTGGCCGCCTCCAAAAAATCCACCAAACAGATCGTCACCGAAGATATCTCCAAACTGACTGAAGATGTCCTCCATGTTCATTCCTCCTCCATATCCTCTGTTGCCAGCTCCACCTACACCGGCATGACCAAACCGGTCGTATTGCGCGCGTTTATCTGCATCACTTAATACTTCATAGGCTTCCGCTGCTTCTTTGAATTTTTCTTCAGCAGCCTTATCGCCTGGATTTCTGTCTGGGTGATATTGCATCGCAACTTTGCGATACGCTTTTTTTATTTCGTCTGCTGAAGCAGATTTGCTTACGCCCAGTATTTCGTAAAAATCTCTTTTGCTCATAGCTTATTTTCCTACCACCACTTTTGGATGACGGATTACTTTATCATTGAGTAAATATCCCTTAACCACTTCATCAATAATCTTTCCTTTCATCTCTTCGTTGGGCGCGGGAATTTCGGTAACGGCTTCATGTAAATCTGCATCAAAGGGCTGATTGATTACTTCCATTGCTTTGAGCCCTCTATTTTGCAATTTTGATTTGAGTTTATTGAATACTAACTTAACCCCTTCCCAGGCAGCGGATTCTGCTACTCCTGCTTTTTCCAAGGTTTGCTGAGCCCGATCACAATCATCTACAACATCCAGCAATTCAGTAATAACATCCCTTCCTGCTGTTTGCATTAGTTCAATTCGTTCTTTAGCATTACGACGTTTGAAATTATCAAACTCTGCAATA
>SXWI01000059.1 GCA_005791465.1 Bacteroidota bacterium
ATCGCTAGTTGTTTTTTCGCAGCAGTTTGGAGGGCATCGCAGTGGTCAACGTTGGCTTCAAATCAAAACAGACACCGTACAGTTAATTTTTTCACCTGGGTTGGATAGTCAGGCTCAACGTGCTGCTAAATTGATTCATTTAATGGCGCGTGAACGTCCGATTTCTTTAGGTTCCCGTGTCGGTTCTATACCTATTATACTCCAACACCGTACTGTAATTTCTAATGGATATGTACAGGTGGGGCCTTCGAGAAGTGAATGGTTTTTACAACCTGACTTGGATAATTTCTCTAATGGGGCCATAGGTTGGTCGGATCAATTGGCCCTACACGAGTATAGGCACGTGGAGCAATTCGAGAATATGAAACAAGGGCTTAGCAAATTTGCTTTACAGCTTTTTGGCGAACAAGCTTTTGATCTAGCCATCAATGCAGCTGTGCCAAACTGGTTTTTTGAGGGAGATGCCGTTTGGCAAGAATCTGCTTTGAGCAAACAGGGCAGGGGTAAACTGCCGCGATTCATGAATAGTTTTCCAATACTTTGGTCTGCCAATAAATCTTACTCCTGGATGAAGATCCGAAATGGGTCCTTCAAGGACTGGGTGCCGAACCATTATGAGTTAGGCTATTTATTCGTGAATTATGGGTATCAGCAATATGGTGATCATTTTTGGGAGAAGGTGATTCGTGATGCGGTTTCTTACCGCTCTTTATTATATCCATTTCAGGGTGCAATAAAAAAACATGCTGGTTTATCTTATCGTGATTTTGTAAAGAAGTCTCTTCAATCCTATCAAAGCTCATCAAATCAAGAAGGGCCTGCAGTTGGTAAAGCATTATTCAAAGAAAATAAACGCTTTGTCGATCATCGTCAATTTCCATATGCGTTAGGACTGGATTCGCTTCTTTATATTCGATCTACTAATCGTCATCGCCCAGGATTTTATCTTTATGATGGTGAAAAGGAATATCGATTACGAACACAGGATATTTCATTGGAGCCCCTATTTAGTTACCGGAATGGTAAAATTGTGTATGCAGCTTTTGAGCGGGATCCTCGAAGAGGTTGGATTACATATAGCTCATTACGATTGCTGGACGTACAGGCCCGTACTCAAATTGATCTTACCAATCATTCGCGTTATTTCTCTCCGGATATATCTGCAGCTGGGGTAGTGGTAGCGGTACAAATACAAGAGAATGGGGCTTCTTCATTACAATGGCTAGAAACGCCTAGTGGAAAACTGATTCGTACCTATCGATCTCCTCAGGGTTATTTTTTAACGGATCCAAAATTCATTGGGGAAGATAGCGTTGTTGCTGCAGCTCGCCGATCGGATGGCACAATGGCATTATTGTTAATCAAACAGGATTCTGAGGAACTACTAACGCCTTTCTTGCCTTACAGTGTTGGATTCCCCCAACACCATCAGGGATCTATTTATTTTTCAGCGGGTTTTGCCAATAATGACAACTTGTATATGTATAAGTTGTCCGAAAAGAAATTATATAGTCTAGTTGAGGGAGGACTTGGTAAATATCAAGTACATGTTACTAATAATCGAATTTATTGGTCTGAACAACAGGCTGAGGGTTATCAATTACGCTCTTTGTCGATTGATTCAATACAAGTAAAGGAATTCGATTTGTCTGTAATAAAGGCAATAGGGGCGCCTAAAGTAGCATATCAACAATCCACTGAAAAGTGGACACAGTTTTCTAATGTACAAGGGCTGTACCCCGTGCAGCCTTACGCAAAGTCTACTAAGCTCATCAATTTTCATAGTTTGCGCCCTGCCTATGAGGATCCCCTTTTCACCATGACGCTATATGGAGAAAACGCATTGAACACGTTGCAGACTGAATTTCGGTATCAGTATAACGAATCTGAGCGGACGCACGGTGTGGGTACTTCAGCTAGTTATGGAAATTGGTTTTTACAAGCAAATGGAGGGATTGATTATACATTTCGCAGGCAGTTTACCAGTCGGGGTATTACAAGAACTTGGGATCAGATGGACGCGCGATTGGGGTGGGTGTTGCCTCTTACGGATACAAGGGGGCGATATTTTCGTCAGTTGAATTTATCCAGCCATTACGTTTTGCGGTCTGACTTTTTTAAGGGGTTTGATCGAGATACTTTTGGAATACGTTCTATTCAGCATTTTGTACATGGGCTCAGTGGTTCATTTCAAACCACTACTGCCATTCAGCATATTTTTCCAAGACTGGGCTTGACTTACGCTACAGCTTTTAGGCATAGTATCTCTGCAATCCCAGGTGTTCAGTTCAATGGACAAATCAAAGCCTATTTGCCAGGTTTCATGCAACATCATCATTTAGTTGCAGGATTGTACTGGCAGGAACGTGATACATTGGCAAGACTCGTATTTGGAAATCGATTTCCATATAGTCGTGGATTTGTGGGGAGATATTTTACAAGAATGTGGCGAACTAGTATTGATTATCATTTTCCTATTTGGCATCCGGATTGGGGATTTGCCAATTTGGCTTATCTATCAAGAATTCGTGCTGCCGTATTTTATGATTATACTCGGGTATATTCAACGAATAAGCGGGTGAGTGTTCCCCAACGTAGTGCTGGGGCTGAATTTTATTTTGATACGAAGTGGTGGAACCAACATCCCGTCAATTTTGGATTTCGAGTATCAAGACTCTTGGACCGTGATCAGTATGATGGATTCAAAGGTTGGTTTATGGAGTTTATTTGGCCTGTAAGTTTAACGAGCCGTTGATCGGCGTTTATGTTGTTGCCAATACTTTATTAGTTGATGATTTAACCAGGCTGCACCGGTCCCTACCAAAGCCCCTGCAATTACATCGCTAGGGTAATGGGCGCCTAGATAAATTCTTGAGTATCCCACTAAGCTCGCAAAAGTGTAGCTGGGTATTATAACATACCATTTAGGATGCCGAATGCTTAGCGTGGTGGCCAATGAAAAAGCTTCTGAGGTATGACCGGATGGAAATGACCGACTTGAGGCGGGTTTTAGTATGGTAAAACTGGGATCAGTTTCTGCAGGTCTTGGTCGGTTTACTATTTTTTTCATTGCATAAGTGATGCCTGCATTGAATACAAAGCTACTCACCAACGATAGACCTTGATTTTTTAGGGATGAATCTTTAGTAATAAGCCCTGCTGCGAGGTAGGATATTGGAAAAGCTAATGCTACGGGATCAGATAAATCAGAAATTGTTGAATAAACTTTAGTAGCACTATTTGTTCTGTTGGCTTCAATTTTTTTTAAATAACGCCATTCCCAGCCTGTTGTGGAGGGTTGACCAGCAGCAACACAGGGAAGCAGCAGGAAGGATAAGCATATTGCAACTGAAGTGCGCAAAATCAAGAGCTTAATCGGGCGATACTTTCCTCTAACAACCGAATCTTATCCAATGCATCTGCTCTTTTTTTCTGTTCCAGCTCAACCACCTCAGGTTTTGCATTTTGTACAAAGCGTTCATTCGATAGTTTTTTATCAACACTCTGTAAAAAACCTTTGTAGTAAGTCAGATCTTTTTCCAGTTGTTCTTTTTGTCCTTCTGTTGATTGTCCTTCACCTGTTTCTATCAATAACTTGGTTTTTCCGACTACTACCGTAATTCCATTTTTAGTGGAATCAATTATGTTGACAATATTTAATGCTGAGGCATTAGCTTGTTTTGCGAGCAATGATTGAATCAACGTAAGTTGGGAAGGCTGGTCCGTCTCCACCCAAAGCAGAATCGCATCTTTTTGTTTAAGTTGATATTTGTTGCGTGTATCACGAATGGCAGTGATCAATTCTTTTAGTCTGTCACCTGCTCCGATAATCGCAGGGTCTGCAGAGGTTGGTTTACTGAATTGTTTTACAGTGAGGTCTTGATTTTTATCCCCGAGCAGGTGAAAAATTTCCTCCGTGATAAAGGGCATGAAAGGATGCAGTAGTTGTAAAAGATCCTCAAATAACTTTATCGTGCGCTCTACAGTAAAAGCATGTATGGGTTGTTCGAAACCAGGCTTGATCCACTCTAGGTACCAGCTACAAAAATCATCCCAAATCAGGGAGTAAATTGTTTTAAGGGCTTCGCTAAGTTTAAATTCTTTGAATTGTACTTCAATTTGCTCACGCGTGGCATCAATACGGTTCTGCATCCAATCAATGGCAAACTGTGGAACTTCTACGGAATTGTCTGATGCTATCCGCGTTTCAAATCCTTTGATCAGGCGAAGCGCATTCCAAAGTTTATTATTGAAATGAAGCCCTTGCTCATTACTGCTTTCATCCCAAAGTAAATCATTGCCAGCAGGCGAGGAGATAAGAATTCCAAAACGTACAGCATCGGCTCCATATTTATCAATCAAGGCAAGTAAGTCAGGTGAATTTCCTAAACTCTTACTCATTTTTCTTCCTTGCTTATCTCGAACGATCCCTGTGAAATAAACTTCTTTAAAAGGGGCTTTGCCTTGAAATTCATAACCGGCCATGATCATACGAGCTATCCAGAAGAAGATAATCTCAGGTGCAGTAACCAAAGTTTGAGTAGGATAATAGTAGTTTACTTCTTTATTGCCAGGATTGCTAAGACCGCCAAATACTTCAAAAGGCCATAGCCAGGAGGAGAACCAAGTGTCTAGGCAATCTTCATCCTGCCGAAGCGGTTTTATAAGTTCTCCGAATTGCGATTTGTATAGTATAACAGCCTCCTCTTCATTTTTTGCCACTACTATATTCCCTTGTTGATCATACCAGGCCGGAATTCGATGTCCCCACCATAACTGTCTGGAGATACACCAATCCTTGATATTTTCCATCCAATGCCGATAAAGATTCTTGAATTTGGATGGATAGAATTTGATCGTTTCATTTTCAACAGCAGTAAGTGCAGGGCCGCTGATTTTTTTCATATCAACCCACCATTGTAACGAAAGCCGTGGTTCTACCACAACATCCGTTCTCTCGCTATATCCTACTTCACTAACATATTCTTCTGTTTTAACTACAAATCCTTTTTCCTGGAGCTCCTTGCTAATTAATTTTCTTGCTTCGAAGCGATCTACTCCTACATATAGTTGGGCAGCTTCACTTAGGGTGCCATCGTCATTTAATACATCAATAATTTCCAATTGGTGTTTGATGCCTAGTTGGTAGTCGTTGATATCATGTGCCGGTGTAACTTTTAATGCCCCTGTACCAAAATCCTTACTAACATATTCGTCAGTTATGATGGGGATTTTGCGATTTATCAATGGTACAAAAGCCATCTTACCATGTAGGTGCGTATATCGTTCGTCCTCGGGATGAACACAGATTGCAGTATCGCCCATAATAGTTTCAGGACGAACGGTTGCAATAACTATGTACTGATTCTCTATGCCCTCAAGCTTGTAGCGTAGATGATATAATTTTTGGGTTGTTTCTTTTCGAATAACCTCTTCGTCACTCAGTGCAGTTTTTGCCTTTGTGTCCCAATTAATCATCCGTTTGCCCCTATAGATATAGCCCTTTTGATATAGCTCTATAAAAACACCAATTACGGTTTGGTAGTAAGTGGGATCCATTGTGAAATGGGTACGCTCCCAATCAAGACTGCATCCAATTTTTTTCAATTGTTCCAAAATGATGCCGCCATATTTTTCTTTCCAATCCCAAGCATGTCTTAAAAATGCATCACGACTCAATGATGATTTAGCAATTCCTTTTTCACGTAGCAATTGCACCACTTTTGCTTCTGTTGCAATAGAGGCATGGTCAGTACCAGGTACCCAACAAGCATTTTTACCTTGCATACGCGCCCTTCGGACCAAAATGTCCTGAATGGTATTGTTCAAGCAGTGCCCCATGTGCAGGACACCTGTTACATTTGGCGGGGGGATAACCACGGTAAAAGGTTCTCTTCCGTCAGGTTCAGAATGGAAATATCCCTTTTCTATCCAATGGGAATACCATTTTAATTCAGCTTGGCTGTGGTCAAAACTCTTACTCAGTTCCATGGGTTGCAAAAATACCTTGTTTTCTAGTACAATAGGCGCTTTGAGACTTCAAAAAGATTGATTGATACTCCATGAAAGTAACCCCTTGCAACTAGTGCTGCCACAAATTATTTGAGTATTCTAAGATTTTATTATGCAGTTACAGATTCAACAGTTGCGTTAATGCCACGATCTAAAATTTGGAGACATTGTTGATGCAATTTTTCATATTCGCCTTCTAAAACTGCATAGCTTCCTTTATGATGAATAATCAAGGCGCATTGTTCCGCTTGCTCCTGGGTATGTCCGCAAATTTCCATTAAGGCTTGAATAACCCAGTCAAAGGTGTTCACTTCATCATTCCATACTATCAATTTCCAAGCCCTTTCGGTGGCTGTCTTGGATAAATCCAGTACATCAGTCTGCTCAAATGGTTGTGCTGTATGCTTAGCCATGGTGCAAAGTTACCAGCCTTCTCTTTTTGAAAAATACCTTTGGTAAATTACATCCACCTCTTATCTTTGCACACTCTTTGGGAGCTTAGCTCAGCTGGTTCAGCGCATCTGCATTACACGCAGAGGGTCTGCGCTTCGATCCCGTCAGCTCCCACACTGAAGATCAAGGGGTTATGAAAGTAACCCCTTTTTTTATTTGAGTATGCCACCTTCTGTAAAAAAAATAGTTTTTCCACTCCTGGCAATATTGCTCAGTATTTCCCTGGGCTTATTGACGGGAGAACTAGTGATAAGAACTTTGTATCAAGATAAAATAGTTCTGTTCCCTCGTTATTTCACAGATCGCTGGTATGGCGAGTTCCATTTAAGAAGGATGAGGCCTAATATGAAGTTTACACACCGAAGCGTAGATGGGGTATTCCATTTCAAAACAAATGATCAGGGATTCAGAAATGATACTGTGATCCCTTATACAAAGCGACCTGGTGAGGTGCGGGTGCTTGTTTTGGGGGATTCTCATACGTTTGGTTACGAAGTCAACCAAACTGAAACTTACGCTGCTGTTGCTGAACAGCTGCTGCGAAAACAAGGCTTAGATGCAACCGTCATAAATGCCGGATTATCGGGAACGGGCACAGGCGAACAATTAGTTTTCTTGGAACAGGAAGGGTATAAATTTCAGCCTGATTATGTTGTGATTGGGTTTTTTGAAAATGATTTTGACGATAATCAAAAAGCTGGCTTTTTCAGTGTATCCAACGATTCTTTACAGTTGGTTAGAAAGGAGCATTTGCCGGGTATCAAAGTTCAAAATTTTATTTATCAATTTAAGTTTATTCATTGGCTGAGTGAGCATTCCTATCTCTATAATTTTGCATTTAATACTGTTTGGGATTTTTTTAAAGTGTTGTCCTCAAAAAGAGGCAAACCCTCGGAAGTTGAACAGGTAACGGTAGGATCACTCAAAATTAGCTTAGCCGATCAGACACTTGAGAACATGTTGTTAAAAAGATTGTATCAGCACACCAGATCTTATGCTAAGCTGGCTATTTTGGATATTCCCACTTTTATGGGGCGGTCTTCAGTTCCTCCAGGCATGGAAGGAGATTTTTATGCCAACGCTGATACGTTTTACCATTATCCACCCCATCAATCAGTTTTCAAGCGCGCTGGTAATACGCATGTACCACATGGGCAGCAGCATATTTCTGCTAGCACACATCGTATTTTTGGAGAGCAGATCGCGGCGTATATTGCAGGAGCGCGAGCGCAGCAACCATGAAGAAAATATTAGGAATTTCTGCTTTTTACCATGATTCTGCTGCCGCATTGGTTGTGGATGGAAAAATTGTAGCCGCAGCACAAGAGGAACGATTTACTCGCATTAAACATTCCTCTGCATTTCCCTCACACGCTATTCGTTATTGCCTCGAGGAAGGGGGTGTTACTATTGATGAGTTGGATGCGGTAGTATTTTATGACAAACCTTTGCTCAAATTTGAGCGCTTACTTCAAACATACTATGCTTTTGCCCCTAAAGGATTAATCTCTTTTTTAAAAGCGATTCCTGTATGGCTCGACGAAAAACTCTTTTTGAAAAAGAAAATTTATGATGGTCTTCGTCAAGTTGAACCCTATCAGAAAAATAAGCTTCGTCTTCTTTTTACGCATCATCATTTATCACATGCAGCAAGTGCCTTCTATCCCTCAGGTTATCAGAAAGCGGCAGTATTAACCATCGATGGAGTGGGAGAGTGGAGTACAGCTTCAATTGGTATAGGGGATGGAGCTTCGCTTACTTTAATTCGCTCGCTGCACTTTCCTCATTCTGTAGGGTTACTTTATAGCGCGTTTACGTACTACTTGGGATTCACTGTCAACTCTGGTGAATACAAGTTAATGGGTCTTGCACCTTATGGTAACCCACACGCAGCGGAGACTGCACGATTCAAAGAGTTGATCGAAAAAGAATTGATTCACATTTACTCAGATGGTTCTATTTGGTTAAATCAATTCTACTTTCAATACGCTACCGGCCTTCGTATGGTGCATGAGAAGCGGTGGGAGAAATTATTTGGAATTAAAAGAAGAGAGCCGGAGGCAGATCTTTTACAGGTCTACTGTAATCTGGCATTGGCTATACAGCAAGTAACGGAGGATATTGTATTAAAAATGGCAAGGGAAGCAAAGCGTTTGACGGGAGCTTCTGTTTGCTGTTTGGCTGGCGGAGTTGCACTTAATTGTGTGGCTAATGGCAAACTCCAGCGTGCAGGTATTTTTGAAGATATCTACATTCAGCCTGCTGCAGGTGATGCAGGAGGAGCCCTTGGAGCAGCGCTTACCATCCACTATCAATACTTTGATCAAGAAAGAAGTAGTTTATCTGGATTTGACCAGCTAGAAGGTAGTTACTTAGGTCCTTCTTATAGTGATAAAGAGGTGGAGTTGGTAGCAAAGCGGGTTAAAGGGGTATATCACATCTACTCCACAGATCAAGCTTTACATGACCAAGTGTCTGAATTACTAGCCACAGGAAAAGTGGTGGGTTGGTTTCAGGGACGAATGGAATTTGGTCCCCGTGCATTGGGGAATAGAAGTATTTTAGGAGATCCAAGAGATCCTGCCATGCAAAAAAAGTTAAATCTGAAAATCAAATACAGAGAGGGATTCCGTCCATTTGCTCCGGCAGTACTAGCAGAGGATGCGCAATATCTTTTTGAATTGGAAGGGAAGTCCCCATATATGTTACTCGTAGCACCCCTTCGGGAGTCACATCGGAATGTATTGCCAGCTAACTTTCAGCAATTATCACTCTGGGAAAGACTGTATTGTCCCCGTAGTGAATTACAAGCTATTACTCACTTGGATTTTTCTGCAAGAGTTCAAACCGTTCATGTTTCAACTAATCCTAAGTTTTACAACTTATTGCAGTCGTTTAAATCTAAGACCGGTATTGGGGTATTGGTGAATACTAGTTTTAATGTAAGGGGCGAACCTATTGTCTGTACGCCTGCTGATGCCTACCGCTGTTTCATGAGCACCGATATGGATGTTCTAGTGCTCAATAATTATTTATTTATTAAGGAAGAACAGCCTGATCACGCTAATAAAGAGAAATGGATGATTAATTTTGCTAAGGATTAAAATTGATTATATGGATTTTTTAAAAGACTTATGGCAATTCATGCGCGAAAGGAAGAAATTCTGGTTAGCTCCTTTAATTCTTGTGTTGCTGCTGCTTGGAATTCTAATTGTGTTTGGTGGAAGTAGTGCGCTAGCGCCTTTTGTTTATACACTTTTTTAAGATGACTACGCAACGGACCAGCCGACAACAAATACAAACTATATTAGTTATCCTTTTGGCATTACTGATAGGGTGGAAGTGGACCTCTGATTTACTCTTTTTCTATTTTTCTGTTATACTGTCTGTGGTGGTTTTGTTTAGTGAGCGTGCAATGTTTGGGATTGATTTTTTATGGATGAAATTAACTTGGTTGCTCAGTTTGATCATCCCTCGTATTATTTTATCTCTGTTATTTTATTTATTTCTAACGCCACTGGCCTTACTCTCTCGAATATTTGGAGACGGGGATCCTCTTCAAATGAAAAAGCCCGCAAGTTCTATGTTTCGTGTGGAAGAACCCTTATCTGGGCCAACGAGTTTTGAAAAAATGTGGTAAGGGTAGTGGAACGTACTGGACTCGAACCAGTGACCCCTACTCTGTCAAAGTAGTGCTCTAAACCAACTGAGCTAACGTTCCGGAGGGGCGTAAAGTTAGGTTAAACTTAAATTTTCCAATCCATAATCTGGTTCACCCAATCTTTTTTGTAGGGTGTTTTTATACGGATATAGTTGTCGGTATATCCCTCCATCATTGAAGTTTTTTCTTCTTTTTCAAAAAGAACGGGTCGGGTAGTTCCGCTGAATTCGTTATTAAATTCCTCTTGCCTTTGGTAGGAGAGTTGTCTTAGTTTTTTATTACGTGTTTGTCTGATAGAAAGTGAAACAATATCCTCCATAGTTGCGGCCAAGGTGTTATCCCGCTCTGAATACGTAAACACATGTAAATAGGTAATAGGAAGTGATTCAAGGAATGAATAGGTTTCTTGAAAGTCAGCCTCTGTTTCGCCGGGGAATCCTACAATCACATCTACACCGATGCTAGCGTGGGGTAACAACGCTTTAATCAAATTGACTCGGTCTGCATATAATTTTCTCTTGTATCTTCTTCGCATTAGGCCGAGGATGCGATCACTGCCACTTTGCAGCGGAATATGAAAGTGGGGCATAAATCGTTTGCTCGATGCCACAAATCGGATGATATCATCGGAGAGTAGATTTGGCTCTATTGAAGATATCCTATAGCGTGGAATTGTAGTTTCATTTTCTAATGCGCTGATCAGTTGAAAAAAGTTCTCTCCATTTTCTCCGAAGTCCCCCAAATTCACCCCAGTTAATATAATCTCTTTAGAACCTGCGTTAGCAATTTCTTTCACGTTTTCCAGCACATTAACAATTTTGTCACTTCTGCTTTTCCCGCGTGCCATGGGGATCGTGCAGAAGGAGCAGTTATAGTCGCAGCCATCCTGTACTTTCAAGAATGTGCGTGTACGATGGTGAACTGACCAGGAAGCATGAAAATTTTCTACTGTATCGATATCGCAGCTGCAAATCTTAGTGTCGTCACCTTTTTTCAAAGCTTGTAAATGGGTGGCTAGCTCAAATTTTGCTGCAGCTCCTAACACCAGATCAACGCCAGGAATAGAAGCAATTTCCTTCGGTTTTAATTGTGCGTAGCATCCTGTAATTACTACAGCACTGGAGGGGGAGCGGCGTTGTATTCTTCTTACTAATTGACGGCACTCTTTATCTGCGTTCTCGGTTACCGAACAGGTATTAATTACATAGTAATCTGCCTCTTCTTCAAAGTTTTTCTGTACAAAACCCTCTTGTTCAAGATGACGGGCTAACGCAGAAGTTTCTGAGAAGTTCAACTTGCAACCCAGGGTGTGAAAGGCAACGGAGGGCAGATTTTGCATGGGGGGTAAAATTACAGCTTCCTTGTGATACGGGATAGTTCATCTAATTTTATGACCTTGCCATATGAAGTACCTGCTTCTCCCTCTTCGCTTTTTATACGTCTTCTACACGTTGGCTTTATTTGTGGCTATCATGTTCATCTTATTTCCTTTTTTTATTGTGGCTTCGTGGGGAGGTCCTGTTAGGGGAGCAAATTATATGATTCGGCTATGTACAGCGTGGGCGGATTGCTGGATGTTTTTAGTGGGGATGCCTCATCGTAATATTTTTGAAGTATCACACGATTTTAAAAAGCCTTACATCTATGTGGCGAATCATCTTTCCTACATTGATGCCGTTTTATTAGTTAAATCAATTAGAAAGAATTTTAGACCATTGGGTAGGGCTGAAACAGCTAAAATACCCTTGTTCGGATTTATTTATCGCCGAGCTATTGTTACAGTGGATCGTAGTGATCCTAAGAATCGGGCAGCTAGTGTTTCTAGGTTGAAAGCACTTCTTAGAAAGGGTGTTTCAATATTTGTATTTCCTGAAGGCACTTTTAATATGACGGCAGCCCCGTTAAAGTCTTTTTATGACGGGGCATTTCGTATTGCCATTGAAACGGGTACTCCAATTAAACCAGTGCTCTTTTTGGATGCATACCATCGTATGCATTACAGCCATCCTACTTCAATTAAGCCGGGACAAAGCAGGGCTGTTTTTTTAGAGGAGATTAATGTGGAGGGATACACCTTGGAGCAGCTCCCGCAGCTTAAAGCACGAGTCATGCATTTAATGGAGGAGAAATTAAGATCATACCATGCTTCATGGATTAGTTCATAGCGAAAGGCTGACTAATATGTGGTAAATTAGAACCCCATGTTCACCCCCTCTTTGTATGCTGATGTATTGATTCCTACCGCATTGCCGGCTACTTACACTTGGGCTGTTCCTGCCTCTATGAAAGACACCGTTTTAGTGGGAAGTCGTGTGGAAGTCAATTTGGGAAAAAAGAAGCGGTATACGGGCATCGTAGTTCGGTTGCATTCCAACAATACTGTTGGACCTACTATAAAACCAATTTTGCAAGTAATAGATCAACATCCTTTGGTGGGTTCTTTGCAACTTCTGTTATGGAAATGGATGGCAGACTATTATTTGTGTACAGAAGGAGAGATTCTGGCTGCAGCATTGCCTGCGCATTTTCGTTTGACCAGTGATACAACACTTCTGTTTAATCCTGAAGCAGGGGATGATTTTTCTCAGCTTAGTGATGATGAGTATTTGGTCGCTGAGGCCTTGTTCTTGCAGAAAAAATTACAAATTGAACAAGTGCAGGCACTTCTTGGAAAAAAAAATATTGACCCAGTTATTCAGCAGTTGCTCCTGAAGAATATTTGTGTGCTGGAGGAGTCGCTCACTCAAAAGTATAAGCCAAAAGTTGC
>SXWI01000060.1 GCA_005791465.1 Bacteroidota bacterium
TCCGATGTGGATCAGGCGGGAAATCGTATCAGCCATTTTGAACTTTATCTTAAAGCCATGGAGCAAGCGGGGGCAAATAAAATCCCCATTCAGGAATTAATTTCCACCCTGCAGACAGGTAAACCAGTTGACCAAGCACTCGCTACAAGTTCATTACCCGATGCAGCAAAGAGATTCGCACAACACACGTTTGATTTAATTGAAAAAAATCAACCGCATATACTAGCTGCTGTGTTCACCTTTGGAAGAGAGGACTTGATTCCAGATATGTTTCTAAGTATCCTTAATAAAATCGAGCCGGGTAGTCAATATAGTATTGATTTGACAAAATATTATATAGAACGTCACATTGAGGTAGATGGAGGACATCACTCTCAATT
Source organism: Bacteroidota bacterium (assembly GCA_005791465.1). Taxonomy (GTDB): domain Bacteria; phylum Bacteroidota; class Bacteroidia; order Chitinophagales; family Chitinophagaceae; genus JJ008. The sequence goes on from SXWI01000060.1 coordinate 381, forward strand.
AGCTCTCGCAATGACGCAGGAACTTTGTGGCAATGATTCCCAAAAATGGCAAGAGGCCAGTACTGCTGTTGAAAAAGCACTAGCCTCCCGCGTTGCGCTGTGGGACGGAGCCCTCAGCCAGTTAAATTAATTATCGAATTGCAGCGTATGCTTTTCGGAGTGTGTCAAATTCTTTTTCCAACACTTCGATAGCGCCAATCTTTGAAGGAGAGAAAGGCTCTAGAGCTATACAAATAGCAACATACACATCACTGAGTTTTCTGCGATACTTAAATTCATCAAAAAATACAGTCTTTCTGTTCGTTTCAATGATTTCAGCGCGTAAGCTATCAAGTTGTTTCAATTTGTTTGATTCAATTTCAGTTCGCTGCTCATTCTTTTTCAACACTGCAATTTGTTTATCCATAGAGTCAACTAGCTGATACAGCTGTTCATGCAATTTGAAAAGACGCATTGACTGATTATAAATAGACTGAATGGTTTGTGCAGAAAACCCTTTACGTGGATTTTCAACCAGCTGTACAGCTTGCTCATACTTGGCATCGCCAATTTGTAGAACAGCCTTGTAAGTACCAATCGGTGCACGTGGACCAATCACCGAAGAGAATAACACAGTTGAACCTGCTGTAAATCCTCCCACCGCTACCTTAGGTGGATTTTGATCGAGCCCCCAATACACTTTATTCAATCCCTTATTACCTGATGCATTAAGATCACGAATTTTATTTCCTTTGGAATCAAATAATTGAATTTTTATTGCCTGCATGGATTTGTCCTTTAAAAAATACTCCATCACAGGAAGCTGCGCTTTACTTCCTGCCGTCCAACCCTCCAGATTTCCATATGAACCAGGCGTCTGCGCCTGTACATCGTATACAAAGGGCTTTACCGGAAAGAACACAACCTCTTTATCAATTGGAGTTTTTATGATACGTCGTAACGAACTGAGATTATCCAGTACATAAATACCACGCCCGTGTGTGGCAATTGCCAAATCACCGGAGTTTGAAATTTTCAAATCTCTTACCAAGGCGTACCAGGGTACATTTTGATACTTGCTGCGCATCCAATTTTGACCACCATCTATCGAAAGGAAAAGTCCCATTTCAGTACCCAGAAATAGAAGATTTGGCTCAACGGGATCTTGTCTAACAACGTGCGCAAATCCAGTAAACTCTTTTGACTGGTGACGCTTCCAAGTCTTTCCCCCATCTACAGTTTCCACCAAATAAGTTTGATGATCACCATACATATGATTCTCCGCTGTGATGAATACTTGACTCGGATTCACTGCAGAAATCTCGATCGAAGAAATCCAAGCATGCTGAGGAACACCCGTTTCCCAGATTCCTGCAGCCAAGTTTTTCCAAGCCTTTCCTCCATCTACAGACTTTTGCACATTACCATCATCGGTTCCCACCCAGATAATATCCTCATTGCGCGGATCCTGCGTAATGGTAAATATTGTGCAATGATTTTCTGCGCTGGTATTGTCACCTGTTATACCTCCACTCTTCTCGGTTTTTTGTTTGTCCTTGTCATTAGTAGTCAAATCAGGAGAAATACGTTGCCAGTTAGTGCCCTCATCGGTTGATTTATACAAATATTGATTACCCGTGTATAAATTATAACCCGTAGCACGCTTGGTGGCAGGAGCAGTAACAATAGGAGTATTCCAATTCCAGCGATGTGTTTCCTCCCCTTCTCTACGTTGAGGTTTTATTCCATAAGAGAGACCTGTCTTTAAATTAATGCGGTTCATTTCTCCGCCTTGCGATTCCGCAAAAACAGTCGAGGAGTTTAGGGGTGAAGGTTGAACCCAAAATCCATCCCCACCATTTAAAAATTGCCAGTCAATACTAGAAACACCCCCGGGTGAGGAACTGGGAGCTTGCCAAGAACCATTATCCTGTAAACCACCATATACATTAAAGGGTTCATCCTTACTTACACTTACATGATAAAACTGTGCAACAGGAAGATTGTTAAGAAAAGCCCAGGAAAGTCCTTTGTTGTAACTCACATACACTCCGCCATCAGTGCCTAAATAAAGTTGACTAGTATTTTCGGGATTAATCCAAAGTGCATGATGATCTGCATGTGGCACTATATCTGAAAAAAGTGTTCCAGACCAAGAAAAACCCCCATCAGTTGAATACTGAAAATCAAAGGCGGGACGATATACACGCTTCGGATCTTTTGGATCAAATTCCAAGGTGCTGAAATAAAAAGGGCGCGCCGTAATATTGTCAGTAGAAGCCAACTTTTTCCAAGTTTCTCCTTCGTCCCCTGATAAATACAAGCCGGGCACTTTCGCCTCGACGATGGAAAGTAGTTCAGCAGGCTTGGAAGGATTTATAGTGAGAACAATACGTCCGAGTTCGCCCTCGGGCAAACCATTGGTAAGTTTCTTCCAAGTTTTTCCACCATCCACAGATTTGTAAAGTGCACTTCCCTTACCTCCGGACGCAAAAGAAAATGGTTGTCTTCTAAATTGCCAAAAGCTGGCAAAAATTATATTAGGATCACGGGGACTCTGTGCAATATCTGCACAACCTGTGTTCTCATCTACATACAATATTTTATTCCACGTCTTTCCCGCATCCTTGCTCTCATACAAACCACGATGTTTACTGGAAGACCAAAGCGGACCCGGAACAGCAACCAACAAGTTTTTATTATCACTTGGGTTAATTAAAATTTTACTGATATGCTCAGTACTGTCGAGTCCTAATTTTTGCCAATTGGCACCGGCATCCGTTGATTTATAAATACCGTCCCCAATTGAAACAGAGTTACGCATATTACTCTCCCCAGTACCAGCATAAATAGTACGAGGTGATTTTGGATCTAATACCAACGCGCCAATCGACTGACAATACTTATCAAATACAGGGGTAAACGTATATCCTCCATTCAAGCTTTTCCAGATTCCCCCTCCTGCTGTACCCACATATAAATTAACTTGACCCTCTTGTACTGCACCCACAATGGAGCTAACTCTACCACTCATCGTTGAGGGACCCAAATTTCGAGCACCCAGTGCCTGAAAATAGGACGAATTGAATTCAGATAATTTGACCTGTGCCTCCAACGAGTTGTTCGCTAAAGTGCATAGAAATAGTGTTGCAAACAGCGTTGTTTGCGCAAAACGGGAAAGATTCATGGTTTTCTTATTTAACGTCGAAAATAGATTCTGGAATGGCAACATTGGCCTCAACCTTGTCAAACACCAATACCTGACCCATTTGATCAGTCTTGTGTGGCACCTTAACACCAACAGAAAGAAGCTTGTAGTCCATCAATTTGGTTTCCATTTCCATTTCCTGACCTTGCATCTTAGCAGTACGCTTAGTCTTATAGATCAAGAAAGTTTTTGTATCGATAAAATGAATTGCAGCATTTCCAGTTTTTGTAGTCAAACGAACTTTAAAATATTCGTTGCCATCTTCCTCATCCTTACCTAATAATTCAACGGAAGAACCTTTCTCTTTCCAATCTACAAATTCATTTTGGATATCGAGTTGGTCTACACGCTGTTTGTGTTCATCCTCACTAGAGGGCTCCAGATTAGTTTTACCAGCAAAAGGCATCTGCTCCCAAGACTTAGTTTGATTAGTGATTTGAATAATCTGCATACCCTGAAACTCTGCATCAACTCTATACCCTTTATTATGCAATGCTTGTTGCGTGAAAGGAATTTCAATACCCTGCACTTCGATGTGTCCAGTAATTTTCATGGACTGAAGTTTTTTCCAGTTCTCAGCACCACCGGTAGCGGCTACATGACTAGCAATTACCTCATCTACTGTTTGGGCAAAACTATTCGGAGAAAAAGCAAATAAAAAGCAAGCGATAAATAGAGTAGAA
>SXWI01000061.1 GCA_005791465.1 Bacteroidota bacterium
CGATACAGCAAGCGCATAAATACATAACGGTCTTTAGTGTCCTCGTATTTAATCTTGAGTTGTCCTTGATGTTTACTTCTATTTGGTAAGCCGACATAATCTTTTTTGTTCATCACCCGGCTGCTTCCATTTAATTCTCGGACATATTCTTTCCCCTGCCGAATTTCCTCCCATTCTTCTTTGTCGCCAGTAATTAAAAGTTGGTACCCGCTATTGATGGACCAGTTTTTGTGTACTTGCCACTGTAATGAGGTTTCGAGTCCTTGTGTAAAGGCACGATTTACGTTAAGATAACTGAACAATTGAGAACCATCAGTTCTGGTAGCCACTTGCCGAACATTGATTAAGGATTGAATATCGTTTCTAAAAGCGGAAAGCTGGGAGGTGATAGTCGGAGTAGGATTATACTGCATGCTCACATTAATCCCGGTAGAGTGCTCTGGGCGAAGTGAGGTTAGTTTTGTGAAATCGGGTTTGAGTTCTGCGATTTGTCCTAACCTGTTTAATTCATTAATCACTCGTATGGCATCTTGTGTACCAAAAACGGAGTATCCTCCTGCTACGGTGTTTGTAAAATTTAAATAAAGTTGTCTGAAGTCAGGTGCTTTAAAACCTTGCCCAACCGAGGCTGTAAACGAAAGATTTGGTTTGGCTTGATACCGTAAAGACCATTTAGGTGTTAGAGCTCCTGCAAATAATGTGTGATGATCATATCTTGCTCCCAAAATACTAATCCATTTTTCACCAGCATTTAATTCCCACTGGGCAAAGACATAGCTAACATTGTTTTGCTTTTGATTAGCTAGCGCATCATATCGGGTTGAGTTGGCTTGTTCTAATTGAAAGCCAACTCCAGCTGTTATCGTATGATTTTTCTTTTTGATGTCAATCTGTTCTTCGATACGAAACAAGCGTTGCTCAAAACGATCCAGGTAGCTACTATCTGGCTTTTGTACAAAGCGAAGCTTTTGATCGCCGCTATAACTAGTTAGGTATCCTCTTGTATACAATCGAATTTTTTCAGAAAGCCGAAAGAAAAGAGTTGGCTGAATATTCAATTCACTATTTAATTCCCGGCCATAGGAGTCAATGGTTATCCCATTGTTACGCACCGAAAATTCCTGTTGAAATCTATCTTGATTATAACGAGCGAGTAACTTGAGTTCTGCCCTGTTGCCTAGATTTTGTTGAATACTCGTTTGATGTGTGATGCGGTGAATAGGTCTTGGAATTCGATCTTGTGAAAAAGGCCTGAAGCTAACGCCATCTGCAAATAGTAAGTTATTGCTGTGTCGCACCTTTATTTTTCCTATAAAGTACGTGGCTTGTAGGTCTGCTTCTGTTTGCTGAAAGCTGTTGCGTTTGAATGGAATTCCCCATCCTTGATCAGGGTCTGCCACGCCATAGCGAAGTGAGGCTTCCAACAAGGGTTGAGTAAGATTTTCTGTGATTAGATTAATAACACCGGCCATCGCTTCAGAGCCATATAAGCTGGAGGAGGGTCCTTTGACTACTTCAATTCTTTTTATTCCTGCTAGCGCAATTCGGCTTACATCTAAAACACCTGAGGTTCTTCCAACCAGGGGCTGACCATCAATCAGGATCAACGTATGTTCAGGATTTAATCCTTGCATTTGAATTCCCGTACCAAAGTTTGAGGTTAATTGTATACCGGGTTGTTCTTGTAAAATGTCGCGTAGCCGCAATGATCCGGCTTGTTGAATTTGTTTTCGTTGAATAAGATTTACCGGAATAGATATGTTTCCTAAACGTCTTTCCTGTCGGGTAGCAGTCACCACCACTTCTTCCATCGATCGAAGAGTATCTGATTGCGCCATTACTTGCGTAGCGGCTAAAATCGATAACACAACTGCACATATCCGCATGGGGATGCAAATTTCAACTACCCTCCGTTCTGATTTATCATACGATTGTAAAACATAAGGAGGAGAATTAGATTTTACAATTATGTGACAAGCAAAGCGTGATTTACGTAATCAGGAAAATCGTTTACGAAAACAGAAAAATAATCATACTGGCATTTGTGCAAATTCAATAACACTGAAATTTGCGCCGTGAATTTTAGGGTAATATTTTTTTGTTTATTCTTTATCGCTTTTTCGGCTCGACTATTTGCGCAACATACTACCTCCGCGGATAGTACGCATATTAAATACCTTGCAGAAATTACCTTGGTGGGTAGAGCCAATCGTTCAGACTTACAGCAAATCCCAGAAATTGTGGGGACGGCTATTTATGCTGGGAAAAAGTCCAGCCTATTAGTGATGAAGAATGTGGAGGGGAATATCACTACCAATGTCATGCGACAAGTAATGGCTAAAATCCCGGGAATTCATATTTGGGAGAATGATGGAAGCGGCATTCAAATAGGAGTTGCTACAAGAGGATTAAGCCCTAATCGTAGTTGGGAGTTCAATGTTCGTCAAAATGGTTATGATATTGCGGCTGATCCTTATGGGTACCCAGAAGCTTATTATAATCCACAACTACAAGCAGTACAACGGATCGAAATCATTCGTGGGCATGGGGCACTCCAATATGGTCCACAGTTTGGAGGAATGTTGAACTATATTCTGCGAGATGGCAGTGAGTTCAAAAAATCTTTTCAGGTAGAAACGCAACAAACGGTTGGTACTTACGGTCTATCAAATCTATATACTGGTGTCGGTGGGCGAATAGGAAGGTGGAATTACTTTGCTTTTTTTGATCGTCGACAAGCCGATGGGTATCGAGCTAACAGTCAATACTACACCAATGCTGGTTTTATTACTGTTACTTATCGTCCTACAAAAAAGATTACTACCACATTGGAATATATGCGTTCGCACATCAGAAGTCAGCAACCTGGTGGATTAAGTGATTTACAGATTCAGCAAGATGATCGTCAAAGTTTTCGGCATCGAAATTGGATAGATATTGAGTGGTCTACATTTGCCTGGCGTTCTCGTTATGAAATGAGTGCAAGCTCACGAATGGAGTTAAAGTTATTTGGTTTGTTAGGCGATCGAAATAGTGTGGGCTTTTTACCAGTTGCGGGAATTATACAGCCTGATACTATAAACCGTGCCACTGGCAGTTTTGCTCCTCGAAATGTCAACATTGATCGTTATCGAAATTGGGGTGGCGAGTGGAGATGGATAATTGATTACAAGATCCATAAATCTACTGCTACAATAGCCATTGGGTTACGTCGATTTGCTGGATACACCAATCGGTTGATGGCAGATGGAAAAGGCGATGAAGGTGCTGATTACACACTGCAGATACAAAATGATATTTGGATGCGTGATATCGATTTTAATAGTGCCAATTACGCATTGTTTGCTGAGCAAATTTTTAGATGGGGTACTCGTTTATTGATCATACCGGGATTTCGGTATGAGTGGGTAAGTGGCGCTGCCAGTGGACAGCATAATCTGCAAAATGGTCTCCCCGTTAATTTAATTCGCCAAGAAAAGACAAGAGGCTTTTTATTGGGTGGCGTAGGCGTAGAGTATCACATTAATAAAAAGATGGAGGTTTATGCAAATTTTACAGAGGCCTATCGCCCTGTTCTTTTTGCTGATTTGAGCACACCTCCTGGTTCAGACCGAATTGACCCCACTTTAAAAGACGCAAGAGGCTACAACACTGATTTAGGAGTAAGAGGAAAATTTGGTAAGCAATTTTATGTGGACGCCAGCGTATATCTTTTACACTATGGAAATCGTATTGGGGCTCTATTGCAGGAAGAAGCACCGGGTGTGCGATATAATCTGCGAACTAATATAGGGTCTAGTAATGCAAAAGGGTTGGAGTTATTTGGAGAATATCAGGGTCAGCTAGGTAAATCAATGAATACCCCTTGGCGTTGGAGCCAATTTGTTTCATACGCGTTTACAGATGCTCGCTATGCACAGTTTCAACTTACACGTGTGGTGAATAATACGATTGTCAAAACTGATCTTAATAATAATCGA
>SXWI01000062.1 GCA_005791465.1 Bacteroidota bacterium
CGAATTCGTTGATTTTGATTTTCAAGTGAAATCAACCACCAAAGCAGCGCAGCAAGAATATAAACCAGCAAGGACCAGTATAAGATGGTGGTTCTCCTGAGTTTTATTTTGCGGGTATCTACTGCCATTAGGGTCTTTTTTGCATACGAAGACCTACGTTCATGACTTGTTCCAAGGGATCCTCGCGCATAATTTGTTTGATAGAAAGTGTATACCGACCTTTATTTCGAAGTGACACTCCGTTCTCCAATAATTCTTTTTGCAATGAAATTCTATGTTCATAAATATCGTCCATGCCTGTACCCAGCCATCCTGATTCGTTGGTGCCCAGCTGTTTTTCTGTTTGGAACTTGTATTGTTTTCCGTCTGGACTGAGCAGGTTTATCTGTAACCAAATATTATTGTAGTGGTAAAGGTCTCGATGCCGCAGGGTGATCGATAGATCATAGCGTGCACTTGTATCGTTTATCAGAAAGGAAAATTGAGGAATAAAACTACTTTTCCATTCGTGAGCTGGAATGGCTACAGTGCGCTCATATAAGTTAAGCGGGGTACAAGAAAAATTACCTGTATTAACCAGGAGGAATAATCCTAAATAAAAGAGAAAACGCGATTTCCGCATCCAGCAAAATTAAGCGGAAAACACAGGGATTTACCTGCTAGAGTATGTTTAGGACCTGTTCTTTTGCCTTTTCCAGTTCGTCCTTCATTTCTACGACTAAACGCTGAATGCCTGCATCATAGGATTTGGAGCCTGTAGTATTGATTTCACGGCCTATTTCCTGAAGAATAAAGGAGAGTTTTTTACCTTTTCCTTCTTCTACGGTCCCTACTTCCTCCCGAAAATAACTGCAATGATTACGCAGACGAACCAACTCCTCAGTAATATCCATCTTCTCAATATAATAAATCAGCTCTTGCTCCATTCTGTTCCGATCAATGGCCTCCTCCTTGAGGTGCTCTTGCATCGATTTATTCATGGAAGCACGCAGCTTTTCACGGCGCACCGGATCTAATGCCGTTATTTCTGTTTGTCGCTTCTCAATTTGATTGATTCGCTCCAGTAAATCTGCTTCGAGTGCTTTCCCTTCTTCTTTTCTGTGCTTATTAATGGCGGTAATCGCCTCTTGTAATCCTTTTTTAAATAATTCCCACTCCGTTTCACTCAAACCATCGCCACCCGAGACAATCACATCTGGTAATTTTAAGAGTGAAGGCAATAGCTGGGTTTTATCTAAGCCAAGTTCATCAGCTAATTGTGCTAACGGTTGATAGTATGAACGCGCCACCTGTGTATTGATCGATACGGGGATTGAGGGTCCGGATTCTTTCAGACTGATCTGACAATCTACAGTGCCTCGTCCCAGATTCTCTGCTAAACATTTTCGAATTTCAAACTCATACGGTCTGAGTAGGCCTGGCATCTTTAACTGTAATTCAAATTGTTTGCCATTGAGCGATTTGAGATCAATGGAAAGAACTTTATCTCCTACGGAAACAGAAGCTCTGCCAAAGCCGGTCATGGATTTAAGCATAAAATTGCTTTGTGTAAAGGTATCAGAATTGGTAAATAAAAAATCCCTCCGAAAACGGAGGGATCTATATGGATGGGTTAGTAAGTACTGGGAAACGAATTTCCCTTCACAATATTAAGAACTTATTTGTTTATTAAAAAAATTATTTCTCATCCATTTTATCAACATTTTAAAAATCCATGTGGATAAGCGTAATCAAAAGCCTGCATTGCTATCGCTACTACCTTTGTAAAAATTAAATCACATGCAGTTTGAGAATCCCATTCCACTGACAACAATTGCACAATTAATTGGTGCAACACTCTTAGGAGATAATGGATTTACAGCTAAAGGCATCAATGAAATTCATCGTGTGCAAGCCGGCGATTTAGTTTTTGTTGATCATCCCAAGTATTACAATACGTGTATTCAATCTGCAGCGAGTTATATTATCATTAACCAGGAAGTGGAAGTACCTGTAGGAAAAGCATTGTTGGTAGTAGAAAATCCTTTTGAAGCCTATCTACGTATTGTGGCCCAATATCGCCCTTTTAAACCCTCGTTGCAACCCATTAGCGCAACGGCTGAAATCGGAAAGGATACCTTACTGTTGCCTGGAGTTTATATAGGTAATCATGTCAAGATTGGTACTAACTGTATTATTCATCCGAACGTTACTATTTTGGATCATTGTGTGATCGGTAATAACGTGATCATTCAAGCAGGATCAGTGATTGGTAGTGATGCTTTTTACTATAACCGAAAAACTAATCGTCCAACCCATTATAAAAAAATGAGTAGCTGTGGACGCGTATTGATTGAGGACGAAGTGGAAATAGGGGCGGGTTGTACTATTGATCGGGGTGTCACATCGGATACCATCATTGGAGCAGGGACTAAGCTGGATAATCAGGTCCATGTTGGACACGATACTGTTATTGGCCGTAATTGTTTATTTGCAGCACAGGTAGCTATCGCAGGAGCTGTTACTATCGAGGATGAAGTAACCTTATGGGGTCAGGTGGGCGTAAATAAGACCCTTCGAATCGGAAAAGGGGCTACAGTGTTAGCACAAAGTGGAGTACCGGGAGATCTTGCCGGAAATCAAATTTATTTTGGTACTCCTACCGAAACTGCGATGAAAAAGAAAAGAGAGCGGATCTGGATCAAACGTATCCCTGAAATCTGGGAAAAAATGAAAGGCGCTTAAGTATAGTGTTGACGATAACGTACACAGGCCTGTTCAATTGTTTTAGTTAGCGAAGTATATTGAAAAGTAGGAAAAGCAGCAAGTAGCTTTCGATTATCAAACGCTGTTTTACTGAGTGCCACCCGTGCACTCTCTTTAGTCAGCAGTGGTTTTTTTCCTGTTATAATAGAGCGAATGGCCTCTACCCGCCAAGCCAATCCTAGGATAAACGCATTGGCTTTTAAACGAGGAGCTGGTCTATTAAAACCTTTTGCAATTTGTTCTTGTAATTGCTGAAAAGGCCAGGTATCTCCATTTACCACATATCGTTCGCCATTTTTCCCTTCTTCCA
>SXWI01000063.1 GCA_005791465.1 Bacteroidota bacterium
AAATGCCCTTTTTTATTCATATCGGAATCGAATCACTGCGTTCTTTTGCTCAGTGGAGGTTAGTTGAACTCGAAAGCGTTGGCTTCCCGACTCAACAATCATTAAAGCAGTATTAGGAGGTATTTTCCCTAAATTTTCTGCAACCATTGTCAATTCCTGAATTTCATTTTGATCATCCATTTCTAGCGTAAGCGTTAGGGGAGTAGTGGATAACCTTCTTTTCGATAAAGCAAGTTTGTTATTTAGAAAGACGGTGATGGTATCGCCATCAATTTCGCCATTATCATAAAGAAAAACCTGTACCAACGGATTTTTTACGGTAATGACCTGAATAAGATCATTGAAACGATTGTTATTCACAGCAGGCACAAATTGCGTTTTTTGTGCAGCGTTATTTGTATTTTTTCGGAATGTAGCTGTATCATTTTTGGGAGTAGAAAGAATCGCTGATTCTATTTTCGTGGCGGTAAGTTTAGAGTCGGTTTCTGTAGAATTTGTTTGTGCATTCCGTACTAGCGGCGCCTCATTTACAATTATTTTTTTAGTTGCTGATTTTTGTAAAAAAGGTTCTGGGTAAAAATCGGAGGAACTTACGCGTCGGAGATAAACCTTTCCGCCGCCACAGTCGTCTCCCTTTTTTATGCCTTCAGAGTCATACTCATATTTACTGGAAAATGAACCTTCCAAATACTCTTCACGGCCCGACTTGGAATATCCAAGCTTGTAGTTCATTAAGCAATTGATTGAACCTTCTGAAGCTTTGATCTCAACTGTTTTGAGTTCTTGAATGTTTAAAGACTTGCCTTCCTCTTCGGATCGGCCACTCATGGTTGCTTTTCCATAGTACACGGTATTTAAATAGGAATAGGAGACGCCCGTAATTGAATAGCCGGTTTGTTTTAATTGAAATTCAACTTTATACTGGCTAAGATCCTTGGTGATAAAATAGCCTTTCCAGATACCGGTCAGATCCTGCCCAGCTATAGTTGCTGAGAGTAAAAAAGTGGAAAGAATTAGAATTGTAGAGGTTTTGATAAACATAGGCTGTTGCAAATATAAAATTTCACGGCTAGTCTTTGCTATGACACCCCAGCAAGGGGTAATTTTAACATCCCATTTTACCCGGTGTTTTACCCCTAAAAAATGCTATTTTTGTTTTCTTTTTTCTGAATCAAACAATGATAAAAATAACTTTCCCAGATGGGGCCGTTAGGTCCTATGACAAAGGAGTGACTCCTTTTGAGGTTGCCCGCAGTATTGCGGAGGGCCTTTCTAAAAAAGTATTGGCCGCCAATGTAAATGGCCTGGTCACAGACGCAAACCATCCTATTGAGGGTGATGCATTCTTGCAATTATTAACTTGGAATGATACTGCAGGAAAATCAACTTTTTGGCATTCTTCTGCTCACTTAATGGCTGAGGCGGTTGAATCCATATTTCCAGGTGTCAAATTTTGGGTTGGGCCCGCTGTTGAAAATGGGTTTTACTATGACATGGATCTAGGAGACCGAAAAATGTCTGAGGAGGACCTACTTTCCCTGGAGAAGAAGATGAATGAATTGGCAAAAAAGAATAGTGCATTCATCCGAAAAAAAATATCTAAGACTGACGCCATCCAATATTTCAGTGAAAAAGGAGATGAGTACAAGTTGGATTTGCTGGAGGGGTTGCAAGATGGAGAAATTACTTTTTACACACAGGGGGATTTTACCGATTTGTGCAGAGGACCACATATTCCCAATACCTCTTTTATAAAAGCTATTAAGCTAACAAGCATTGCGGGTGCGTATTGGAAGGGAAGTGAGAAGAACAAAATGCTCACCCGTGTTTACGGTGTTACATTTCCTTCCCAAAAGGAGTTAGATGAATATCTAACTATGTTGGAGGAAGCTAAAAAAAGGGATCATCGTAAGTTAGGGAAGGAATTAGGGATTTATACAATGGATGATGATGTAGGCCCCGGATTGCCTTTATGGCTTCCCAATGGTACTATTATCATTGAGGAATTGGAAAAATTGGCAAAAGAAACTGAACAAGCGGCTGGTTACAAAAGGGTAGTCACTCCCCATATCGCCAAAGAAAGCATGTACCTAACCAGTGGCCATCTTCCGTATTACGCAGATAGTATGTTTCCCCCGATGGAAATGGATGGTGAAAAATATTATTTAAAGGCGATGAACTGCCCGCATCACCATAAGATTTTTGATGCGGAGCCAAAAAGCTATAAGGATCTTCCATTTCGAATTGCAGAGTATGGTACTTGCTATCGCTATGAACAAAGTGGGGAGTTATTTGGCTTGATGCGTGTTCGTTGTTTACACATGAATGATGCGCATATTTACTGCAGCCGCGAACAATTCTTTGAAGAATTCCGAGCAGTGAATGAAATGTATCTCAAGTACTTTCAGATTTTTGGTATTGAGAAGTATGTGATGCGTCTGAGCTTACATGATCCTGCTAAATTGGGTCAGAAATATGTAAATGAGCCCGCACTTTGGATAGAGACCGAGGCGATGGTGAGAAAAGTGCTAATAGACACGGGTACTCCTTTTATTGAAGTTCAGGATGAAGCTGCATTCTATGGACCCAAAATTGATGTGCAAATTTGGAGCACGATTGGACGTGAGTTTACGCTGGCTACTAACCAGGTAGATTTCAATTCGGGTCTCAAATTCAAGCTTTCATACACAAACAGCAGTAATGAATCAGAAGTCCCTTTGATCATCCATAGAGCCCCATTAGGAACCCACGAACGTTTTATTGGCTTTTTGCTGGAGCATTATGCCGGTCGATTCCCTCTTTGGCTATCTCCGCTTCAAGTTAAAGTACTTCCCATTAGCGACAAATTCTTGCCCTATGCAAAACAGGTTGAACAGGCTTTATTAGAAAGTGGAATACGGGTAGAAATTGATGACAGAAACGAGAAGATTGGTAAAAAAATTAGGGATACGGAGCTTTCTAGAACTCCCTTTATGTTAGTTGTGGGAGAAAAAGAAATGCAGGAAAACAGTGTTTCAGTTCGTAGACAAGGATTAGGGGATCAAGGAATGCAATCCTTCGAAACATTTAAAAATCAAATTAGGGACGAAATTCAGTCCCGGAAAGGTTAAAAATTATAATTTAGTCACCTAAAACCCTTCAATGACAGCACCACAGAAACCCGGAGGCGGATTTAATCGCCCACCCGGAAGCGGTCCAAGACCTTTTCAAGGACCGGGAGGAAATCGATTCAGAGGTAAAATGCCTCCCAGAAAAGAAGCAGAACATAGAATTAATCATTTCATAAGAGCACAACAGGTAAGACTTGTCGGCGACAATGTTGAAGTAGGTATTTATTCAGTACAGGATGCATTAAAACAAGCACAGGAACAAGGCTTGGATTTGGTGGAAATTTCTCCTAATGTGGATCCACCAGTCTGCAAAATTATTGACTACAATAAATTCCTCTACGATAAAAAGAAAAAGGAAAAAGAAATGAAGGCCAAGAGTAAGGCCTCCGAGGTAAAAGAAATTCGTTTTACGCCTAATACGGATGATCACGACTTTGATTTCAAGGCAAAACATGCCATTGAGTTTCTTAAAGAAGGAAATAAAGTTAAAGCCTACGTTCAGTTTAAAGGTCGTTCTATACAGTTTCAGGATCGTGGGCAACTTCTCTTACTAAAATTTGCAGAGCGATTAGCCGAGACGGGCGTATTAGAAAATATGCCAAAAATGGAAGGACGTCGTATGCTAGCGATGTTTGCTCCAAAAGGCAAGAAAAAATAAAATAAAATCAACCCCATATGCAAAACACAAAGGCAAATTTTTTGCTTTGTTTCTGCAGCTTTTTACTTCTTACAGTACAAGCGCAGCAACCAGCTCCTTCGCCGGCAAATGCACAGCGTCCTGATACCACACGTCGTGGACCAGGATTGCCTCCAGCCGCCTCAACGGCTCCTAAACCATATAAGGAAGTTATCACAGCTAAAGCTGAGACCAGCAAAGGAATTTTCTGGGTACACAAAGTAGAAGATCGATTCTATTTTGAGATTCCTGATTCTTTACTTCAACGCGATATGCTAGTAGTAAATCGGATTTCACAAGCTCCTGCGGGTTTACGTAGTGGTGGTAGTTTTTTTGGTTACGCAGGTGACCAAATTGGACAGAATGTTGTGCGTTTTGAAAAAGGGCCTAAGAATCGTATTTTCATTCGTACTATTTCTTATGCAGAATATGCGAAAGATTCTACTTCCCCAATGTTTACGACGGTTTCAAAATCAAATGTTCAACCAATTGTTCAGTCTTTTGACATAAAAGCATTTGGTAAAGATTCAATCAGTTCAGTAATTGATATTACTGATTTCATCAGTGGCGATAATGATGTTTTGCATTTTAGTTCGTCCTTAAAATCTTCTTTACGAATTGCTGCACTCCAAGCT
>SXWI01000064.1 GCA_005791465.1 Bacteroidota bacterium
CAAGCAGTTGTTGCAAGCGTGAATTATCCTTAAAGCCATTAATCTTGGACGATAGTTTTGCAGCAGCAATCATTCCCAATGAAATAGCTTCACCATGTGAAACCTCATACACCATTTCAATCGCATGACCGAGTGTATGTCCAAAATTCAACACACTACGTAACCCTTGCTCCGTTTCATCTTCCTGAACAATCTTAAGCTTGAGCAGTACATTTTTTTCAATCAGATTTTCTATTGCAACCTTATTCTTCCGGTAATAAACTAAATTATTTTTTTCGAGTTCACGGAACAGAGCTGGCTTGAAACAGACTGTATGCTTGATAATCTCAGCAAATCCATTTTGCCATTCCTTTTCTGGAAGTGTTTTTAAAAACTGTGTGTCGTACAAAAGAAAGCTGGGCTGTCGGATAGTCCCCACTAAATTTTTATAGGTGCCGTGATCAATACCATTTTTCCCTCCAATAGCCGCATCCACCATAGCCAGCAACGTGGTGGGCACAAATCCTACTTTCACCCCTCGCATATATATGGCCCCAATATACCCCGTCAAATCAGTTATCACCCCACCCCCAACACCAACCAGCCAAGTTTCGCGATCTGCTTTCATGTTGGCTAACTGTTCAATTACAGCATCTACTGTGGGTTGCACTTTATACGCTTCCCCTGCTTTCAATACAATTGTATTCCAGCCTTTAAAAAAAGAAGCATGAGACTTAAAAACATGTTGGTCCGTAATCAAAATAGTGCGTGCAACTGGAACCAACTTTTTTAAATAGGAGAATCGACAGGAGAAGTAAAAAGTAGTTGTGGCTGCAGCAATATTGATTTTCTTTTGTTTCATCAGCTTACTTTTTAGCAGCATCCAACACCTGCTTTTGGTGAGCAATACTTTCCATATGAATAGCGTCCAGAAACTGTGTGAGGAATTCCTGACTCAACCCTAACTCCTGTGATTTTTGAAGCACCCGTCGGGTTATTTCCTGCCAACGGCCCGGCTGCAATATTGTTATCTGATTTTCTTTTTTATACTGTGCAATCTTTTCCGCCACTTTCATGCGACGAGAAATCAGTTGAAGCAACTCTTCGTCATATTGATTTATCTCCTGGCGTAAAGTATCTAGCGCTGCATGATAATCTGGTGAATTAACATCTTCTTTTCGCCAAATGATCTGCTCGAGTATGGTTAATAAGGCTGCTGGTGTCACTTGTTGAACTGCGTCGCTCCAAGCATTGGTAGGATCACGATGGCTTTCTATCATAAGGCCATCACTATTTAAATCTATCGCGCGC
Source organism: Bacteroidota bacterium (assembly GCA_005791465.1). Classification (GTDB taxonomy): domain Bacteria; phylum Bacteroidota; class Bacteroidia; order Chitinophagales; family Chitinophagaceae; genus JJ008. The sequence goes on from SXWI01000064.1 coordinate 1,291, forward strand.
TGTATTACCTCAGGTATAATATCACGCCTTCCACAGATGTGAGAGGGATCGGTGATAAAGAGTAATGAAGGATGTCGAAGCTTCATTTCCACAGCCAAATGCCAAAGTGGTGCATTTCTGTAACCCGTTTCGCCAAATGTACTGAAACCGCGATGTATCAAGCCAATTGTTGAAATGCCAGCACGACTGATACGTTCAACTGCTCCACTCCACAATTCTAAGTCTGGATTAATTGGATTCTTTATTAGCACAGGAATATTCACTCCCTGCAAGGCATCAGCTACCTCTTGAACGCTAAATGGGTTTACCGTAGTACGAGCCCCTATCCAAAGAATGGAAACTTTATAACGGAGTGCTTCCTCCACTTGCTTTGCAGTAGCCACTTCAACAGTCGTAGGTAAACCCGTTAATTGGGAAGCTTCTTGTAACCAGGGAAGACCCTTACTACCTACCCCTTCAAACATGCCAGGCTTTGTGCGTGGTTTCCAGATACCCGCTCGTAAAATATCTACCCGCCCAGTTTCCTTGAGTTGGACAGCGGTATCCAATAACTGTTCTCTTGTTTCAGCACTGCAAGGACCACTAATTATAAGTGGCTTCTTCGAAAGAATATTTTCCAGATTGGAAGTCTTATTCATCTTTACAATAGACAGAATGTAAAGATAGAATTATAAAACGAGTCGATGTAGTTATTGCCCCTGACGGGAACCAGCTCGACCACCAGAATTAGCATCATTCATTCTAATTCGTCGTCCCTTGAAATTTTTTCCATCAATGGCTTTAATAAATTTTCCAGCCACTCTGGAGTCTACCTCAACCCAGCTGTTCATTTCCCGTAAATCAATTTTTCCCAATACATCTTTCCTCTGCTCACTCATATCCAATAAAAACTGAAGGAAGCTGGCTTTATAGAAGCCGTCCTTTGTCCCCAAATTAATAAACAACCGCTGGTAAGAAGCGTCTCCTTGTGGCATTGCGCCCTGGTCTTGCTTTCGCTTCTTTCCCATTTTATTATCCGTGGGTTGCTGTCTAAGGTTCAGATCTGCTGCATTTTCGTAATAACGCAGAAAACGATCAAATTCCAAAGCGGCCACCCGTTGCAAAATCTCCTCCTTGCTAACTGCAGAAAATTTTTCAGCAAGCATGGGAATATAGGTTTCGTACTCCCCATGGCTAATATCTGCTTTTAACAGACGATCAGTGAAGTGGAAAAACTGTTTTCGACAAACATCTTTTCCACTTGGAATGTCCATCCGATGAAAACGCGTTTGAATTAATTTTTCAACCTGCTTTAATCGGTAGGCCTCACGAGGAGTAACAATAGAAACACACAATCCACTTTTTCCAGCACGTCCCGTTCTTCCACTACGGTGTGTATAAACTTCTGTATCGTCTGGTAATTCGTAATTGATAACATGCGTGATACCTTGCACATCAATACCTCTTGCTGCAACATCCGTAGCCACTAACAATCGGATATTTTTAGTACGAAATGCCCCCATCACACGATCACGCTGTGCCTGGGTAAGATCTCCGTGTATAGCATCAATATCATATCCTTCGCGGGTAAGTTTCTCTGCAATCTCCTGCGCATCAGCTTTGGTACGTGCAAATACGATTCCAAAAATATCAGGATTAAAATCGATGATCCGCTTTAATACCTCATATCGATAAGGGTGCTGACATTGGTAATACTGGTGATCAATATTGACGTTAGCAGCATTCATTTTACCGATGGTAATCTCCGTTGGTTCACGCATGTAACGCTTGCTAACTTGTCTAATTTCTTTGGGCATGGTTGCACTGAACAACCAGGTGCTTTCTCTTTTGGGTGTATTTTGAAGAATAAACTCGATATCCTCCTGAAATCCCATATTGAGCATTTCATCGGCCTCGTCCAACACCACATATTCAATCTGATCAAGTCGGATTGCTTTTCTTTCTATTAAATCAATTAATCGGCCGGGGGTAGCGACCACCACATGTGTACCCCGTTTTAAATCTTTAACCTGATCACCGATCGAAGCTCCGCCGTATACAGGCGTTACCAGAACCTGACCAGTAATTCCCTGGAATTTTTTTATGTCGGAAGTGATCTGAATACACAACTCACGAGTTGGGCAGATCACTAAAGCTTGAGGATTGGTACGAGAGCGGTCTAATAAATCAAGTAGAGGAAGTCCAAAAGCGGCCGTTTTACCGGTGCCGGTTTGAGCCAAGCCTATAAAATCACGGGTTCCTTGTAATAAAATGGGAATTGCCTTCTGCTGGATGGGGGTGGGCTCTGTAAACCCGAGTTTCTCGATAGACTGCAAAAGGGGGGCGCTCAGTCCTAGCGCTTGAAAAGTGTGCATGGATAAATTTGAATGAAAAAAGAAGGCCGTTCCCGAGGGAACGGCCTTCGGCAATTACTTGCACTTGAATTACTTAGCTGTGTCAGCAGCAGGAGCTGTTGTATCAGCAGCAGCAGTTGTATCAACAACAGCAGTTGTGTCAACAGTAGCAGCAGTTGTGTCAGCAGCTGGAGTAGCTTCGCCACCACCATTACAAGCTACCAAAGTAGCTGCGATGAAGGCAATTGCAAAAAACTTTTTCATTGCTTGGGTTTTTTTGTTTTGTGAAATATTTCGCGAATTTATACCCTTTTTTTCAAAAGGTAACCCAATCTTAATGATTTTTTTTTAGATACCGCTTCGGGTTACTATTTTTAAAATTCCGTATTAAATGAACGAGGATAGTGAATAGCGAACTACAGGAGGTTGGACTTTTGAAGGGACTGGCAGCAGGGGATCGAAAAATTATTGAAGGCATCTACAAAGACCACTTCAATATGATTCAGTCACTTATTGTCAACAACAATGGCACTGCCGACGACGCCCGAGATATATTTCAAGAGGCTATGGTGGTGCTATACGAAAAGGTTAGGACTGGGTCTTTTGAGTTGAATTGTCAGCTAAAGACCTACCTCTATTCTGTAAGTAAAAGATTGTGGCTGAAGCGATTGCATCAAAACAATCGCCTCTTTACACAAGAGGTTGACTTAGAGACAACAGTGCCAGTAGACGAGGAGATTGGACAACACGAAAAAAGAGATGCTGAATTTGAGTTAATGAGCCAGGCCATTCAAAGACTTGGAGAACCTTGTAAAAGTTTGCTAGAGGCCTATTACTTAAGGAAAATGAAAATGCAGGACATTGCGCTTCAGTTTGGATACACCAACTCAGATAATGCAAAAAACCAGAAGTACAAATGTCTCATGCGATTAAAAAAATTATTCTTCTCGGAATATAAAAACGGAAACACCCATGGATGATTTGAGGCTTTTGGATACAGTTGAGCGATATATCAAAGGCGAAATTCAGCCGGATGAACGTGTTCATTTTGAACAACTGCGAAAAACAAACCCGGAGGTTGATCAACTGGTTGTTGAACATACTTTTTTCCTTCAGCAAATGAATCGTTTTGGAGAATGGAAAAGATTCAAATCGCTGTTGAGTAATATTCATGTTGACTTAGCTGAGAAAGGACAAATCAATTCTGCTCGCTTGCAAGGCAAGGCAAAGGTTATCTACCTGTGGAATAGATACAAACGTGTCAGTGCGATAGCTGCTTCCATTGCAGTGATTACAACCCTGGTAATTTCATCGTTGGTTTGGATTATTGCACCTGCATCTCCCCGGTCGCAATTTGAAGAGCTCAATAAAAAGTTTAGCCAGCTAGAGGACAAAACAAGAAAACAGGAAAAAGAAATTGATCGAATAAAAGATAAAGCCACTTCTGTACCACAGGACATCCCCTTCACAACCGGAGGTACCGGTTTTATAATAGACGCAAAAGGCTATCTGGTGACCAATGCACACGTAGTTGAGGATGCGAAACAAATTGCTATCCAGAATAATCGTGGCGAGTATCTTGTCAAGGTAGTTTTTATAGACACAGAAAGGGATTTAGCTATTTTGAAAATTGATGACGAAAATTTTAAACCTTATTCCAGTTTACCTTACGGCTTAAGCAAACAAACTGCGAAACTAGCTGAGCCCATTTTTACACTAGGCTATCCGCGTAATGAGGTAGTCTATAGTCAGGGCTACCTAAGTGCAAAAACTGGTTTCAACGGCGATACTTTGAGTTGCCAGATCGAAATAAACGCCAACCGCGGAAATAGCGGAAGTCCAATCTTAAATAGAAAGGGAGAAGTAATTGGGATTTTGAATGGTCGCCAGACCAATACACAAGGATTTGCCTTTGCCGTTCAAAGCAAGTATATTTTTGATGTGATTGAGACCTTGAAAAAAGAAACGAAGAGCCCAACAATACGTGTCCCATCTCGCTCCTTATTGAATGGACTAGATCGTACTGAACAAGTACGTAAGGTGCAAGATTTTGTTTACATGGTCAAGGTAAACTAATTCCAAAGTTTACTGGGATACTCCCCGGCATTAATTAGATTCTCAAGACTTTGCTGGACAAAAGGAGCATCCTCTTTGTAAGTAACACCAAACCAGGAGGACTGCGTAGGAACTACTTTTATTTTACCCCCCTCTTGAATAAACTGATCCGCCACCAAGGGAATAAAAAATTCAGACTTCAACTCTTGCCCAGACTCATTTAAAAAGTTCGCAAATTGAGTAGCTGTTCTATCAAAAAATGAAGTAGCAAAACACCAGAAGTTCATGGATACCTTGGTATCCTCGCTCAAGGTATCCGGAGTGAGCCCATCCTGACAAGTAATTATTCCATTTACACGCGCAATATTGATACGCTCGGTAATACTTGCTAAGTCTCCCTCCTCATTCAATTGACAAACCCCACGATTGACAGTACCATGCTCGGAAAGAGTTGCAGTAAGATCATACCCCACAATTCCAAACGTGCGCGTATCACATCCTGTTTGCAAAAAACGAACAGCCTGCTCAAATGCATTTCTTCCGTAGAAATCATCAGCATTGATCACCGCAAAAGGCTCTTTCACCACCTCTTTAGCACAGAGCACTGCATGCGCTGTACCCCATGGCTTGGACCGGTCAGTTGGAAACGAGTACCCGTTTGTAAATGAATCCGACTCCTGAAAAACATATTCCGTTTCAATCAATCCTTTCAACTTAGGCTCAAAAATGGATTGAAATTGAGCAGCATACTGTGCGCGAATGATAAATACAACTTTACCAAACCCTGCGCGAATTGCATCATATATTGAATAGTCCATAATGGTTTCACCCCCAGGACCAAAAGATTGCACCTGTTTCATACTTCCATAACGAGAAGCCATGCCGGCAGCAAGGATAACCAAGGTTGGTTTCATAGAAAAGATTTAGCGCGGCAAAATTACACGTATTTTCGACAATACCTCATGAAGAATGACCCATACCGATCTTATCACTATTGACCCGGTGATTCGTCCCATCTTTTCACAAAAGGACATTAGCGTGCATGTTTTAAGATTGGATAAGTGTGACCCGGTTGTATCTGGAAACAAGTGGTTTAAACTTCGCTTCTATCTGGAGGATGCAATAAAAAAAAATAAAAAAACAATCACCACATTTGGCGGCCCTTGGTCCAACCATTTGGTGGCTACTGCCGCTGCGTGCAAGAAGCTCGGGATTAAATCGGTAGGCTATGTGAGAGGAGAAAAACCTGAACAATTTTCGCACACATTAAAAACGGCTGTTGCATTAGGAATGGAGCTGCAATTTCTTTCCAGAGACACCTACGCAGTTGAAAAACTTGAAACTTCCAAACAGATAACAAGCTACGTTATACCGGAAGGAGGATATGGGCAACTGGGAGCAAAAGGAGCTTCAACCATAACGGAATTTTTCAATGAGGATCAATTCACCCATGTTCTTGCAGCAGTGGGTACAGGCACCATGTTAGCTGGTCTAGCAAAGTCATTAAAACAAGCTACTCTTATTGGGATACCTGTATTAAAAGGAAAAGAGACGCTAGCTGAAGCGGTAAAATATTTATTGCCAACTACCACATGCACATGGACACTACTGGAAGGCTATGAGTGGGGCGGATATGCCAAACACCCGCCGGAATTGTTGGACTATATGAATCAATTATTTGTTGCCACGCAAATACCAACTGACCTTGTTTACACAGCAAAACTATTTTATGCCACGGAGCAACTAGCCGCTAATGACTTTTTCAAAAAAGGAAGCCGGTTATTACTGATTCATAGTGGCGGGCTACAAGGCAATCAATCGCTTGAAAAAGAAAAACTCTGCTTCACAACGGGAAATGAGTGACCACTATCTTTGCAACCGTAACTATATGATTGCCACTCGACTATTTTATTTACCCCTACTTCTAGCATGGCTTTTGCCAGGAATTTTCCTTGCAAGCAACGCACAAGACACCCTACCCCAGTTCAGTGTAAAGGATATTGGGAAAGAACGATATGTAATTAGCTGGGTGAATAATTATCCCTACACTGCGCAGATAACCATACAACGATCATTTGATAGTATTCGTGGCTATAAAAGTATTTTGACAGTGCCGGATCCCAATGCCAAACAAAATGGATATGCGGATTCTAAAGCCATTAATGACCACATGTTTTATCGACTTTATATACAATTAGAAAATGGCCGATTCCTTTTTACAGCGGCAAAACAACCCTCCCGAGAAATTTTTATTACGGAGCCCCAACCCAAACCAGTATCGACAACTTCTCCTACAGTCCCGCAGAAAAAAGAAGAACTCGCGCCCAAGCAAGGATCATCCACTACTCCAGCTTCTGTAGCAGTTGCAATAAATGCAGAAAACAATCCTGCTAATATTACTACCGATGAAAAAACTACTGCCCAAGTAGAACCCACTACTGAAAACACAGCCACCCGCGAAATACCTGCAGTCAAAAGAGTAGAACCAATTATAGTAAGACTACAAAACGTAAGGCTTGGTGATTCAGCCAAAACACCTTTGGCAGTTACCACCAAAGACGACCCCAATGCTTATGCCCCCTCACTTTTTGTGTATACCCACCCCGATGGGAATATTCGAATACAGGTTCCTAACAGAGCCAGGCTCTCCAAATACAGAATTAAATTTTTTGAGTCAGATAAGCGCTTTTTATTTGAGTTAAAAAACTTACCCGCCCCCAATTTTCAATTGGACAAAATCAATTTTTTACACGGAGGGTGGTTTTTATTCGAGCTATACGAGGATACCCGTTTAATAGAAAAACACAAACTGCATCTTGATCGATAAATTGATTACGCTGGACTTTAGATCCACTCCACTTCAAATACTTCTTTGAAATTAGATTGCACCACTTTCTTTACTTCAGCTAACTGTAGAGGATGCTGCAGTTCTCTTTCCAATGATGTTACTGATTTATCAGGAATTCCACAAGGCACGATATGGTTGAAATAGGAAAGATCGTTACACACATTCAATGCAAAGCCATGCATGGTGATCCACCGGCTACAACGCACGCCCATCGCACAAATTTTACGCGCTTTTCCAGGGAGTAGCGGATCTAACCATACTCCCGTTTCACCTTTGGAACGTTCTCCTTTTAAACCGTAATGCGCGAGGGTAAGTATAATTACTTCCTCCAACTCACGTAGGTATCTGCCGATGTCCGTATAAAACTGCTCAAGATCTAAAATTGGATATCCGACTAATTGGCCGGGACCATGATACGTAATATCCCCTCCTCTGTTGGTTTGAAAAAAATCAATTTGACGCTGCATCATTTCCTCCTCCCCAATTAACACATGCTCGCGCTTTCCACTTTTACCCAATGTGTAGACAGGTGGGTGCTCCACAAATAGGAGGTGATGGACACCGCATTCACCCTTAGTTTTGCGTTCAATATTTTCTTTCAATAATCGCTCTTGTAAATCCCAAACGGGTTGATAAGCGGCTAGCCCCAAATCCTGAAAATGCACCTGTTTACGCATACACTGCAAAGGTACCCACAAACTTCGAAGCTTTACCTTTGCAAAGATGAACCAGGAGCTACCCATACAAACACAAGATCTGAGCGACGAGCTCTACGAACGATTTCAACTTCAAGTAAATAAAGGACAAGAGCCATTGCGAATCGATAAATTTCTTGCGAGCCGCATAGAGGGAGCCAGTCGAAATAAATTACAACAAGCCATGAACTTGGGAATGGTCCAGGTAAATGGCCAGGCAATCAAAGCGAATTACAAAATAAAACCACTGGATCAAATCATTATTTACTCAGACATAAGTCCAGAGCAAACAGCTGTATCTCCGGAGCCGATGGACCTTTCTATTTTCTATGAGGATAAAGATGTAATGATTATCAATAAGCCAGCGGGAATGGTAGTACATCCAGGCAGCGGTAACTACTCAGGCACTTTATTGAATGGTGTAGCCTGGTATCTACAACAACAAAATCCCGAATTATCGGAGGAAACATTGCCTCGCTTCGGAATGGTTCACCGAATTGATAAAAATACCAGTGGCCTGTTAGTACTTGCAAAAACAGATTTGGCGATGCGACAATTGGCCAAACAGTTTTTTGATCATACCGTTAACCGAGAATACATTGCCCTGGTGTGGGGAGATGTGCAGGAAGACAAAGGAACAATAAGGGCTCATGTGGGAAGACATTTACGATTTCGAAAACTCTTTGAAGCTTACCCGGAGGGAGAGCATGGTAAAGAAGCAATCACCCATTATGAAGTAATTGAACGATTTGGCTATGTAACCTTAGTTCGATGTAAATTAGAAACGGGACGAACGCACCAAATTCGTGTGCACATGAAATATCTGGGACACCCCTTGTTCAATGATGACTTTTATGGAGGAGACAAAATTGTGAAGGGAACTGTTTATGCGCGATACAAACAATTTGTAGAAAATTGCTTTGAGATATGCAAAAGACAAGCCTTGCATGCGCGGACACTCGGATTTGTCCATCCCTCCACCGGCCTGACAATTAATTTCGAATCTCCCCTTCCTGTGGATATGGAAGAAGTAATTGAGAAATGGCGTAACTACTCAGCCACCTACAAAAAATAGTTGCTTAGCGAAAATCATAGAGCGTAGCGGTAAAAACGCCACGTTCCCTTTCTTTAAAAGGAATATCCCAATTACCCACATAACGAAGCACCGCGGGGACAACCCAGTTTTTATAGCGCATCAATTCAGCTTCAATCTGCACATCAAAATCATAAAATCCAGCCTGATAGCTCATCGCATAATTTCTAGCCAACACCTCACGGGTACGAATACTGAACCATGTGGTCATATTATCGATTACTATTTTATCACGTTGACCTGCTCTTAGGTTGGGTTTAACCTTAACAGTAAATAAATAACAGTCCTCTCCCCTATACATAACGCGATCGATTCCGTAATTATAAAGATTACGCCGCTCAGGACTAAAAATGTCAACCTTATCTCCGATAAAAGGAATCCCCGGTATTTTTCTTCCGGGTTCAAATAGCAACATTTTTAATTGTTCTCGGTGACGCGCCATCCCTTTGGTCGAACGCGCTTGAAAATTTCGATCTCGCACAATATTAGTCTCCCCACAAATTCTACCAGGAGCAAAAAATAGAGAAGCGTATAAGGCTGCCGTATAATAGCGATAGCTCTTATCCGATTTGTAAAAATTACCTTGCACTTTCTCTTCCAGCACCCTGGTGCTTCTGCATCCCGCTTCTCTGATCTGTTTTGTTTTACTAACCATTCTTGCTACTGGAACAGCGTTTCTATTACGAAGCAAAATATCATTACTAGAAGTGAACTCCAATACACGCAGATTTCGGAAAGCCTTATAAAATGTAGTGTCGTTACGTACTTGCTGAATAAAACGATCAATATCAAGATTACTTCGCAACACCACTTCGGAAAGATTTATGAGCTGTCGAAGTCTGACCCCATCAATACTATCCGCTTCAAGGGATTGTCCATGAACAGCTACAAAAAATAAAAAGAGGATTAAGGTGAAACAACCCCTCATATAGAAAATTTCATCTTGTAATCAACCGCAACCTTTCCCTTGGTAATGTCGGTTAGTTTGCCTTTAAGGAGTTTACGTTTCAAAGGAGCAAGATGGTCTATGAACAAACGCCCTTCCAAATGGTCGTATTCATGCTGAATGACACGAGCCGTTAGACCACTGAAAATTTCTTCTTTAACCTCCCATTGCTCGGTAGTATACCGAAGGCGAATAGTATCAGGGCGCAGCACCTCTTCATGAATCTTTGGAATACTTAAACACCCTTCGCTGTATCCCCAGGGTTCACCTGTTTGCTCTAAAATTGTGGCATTAATAAAAACAGCTTTAACACCAGGAGCATCAGGATAATTGGCATGCTCCTTTTGGTCCATTGAATTAAAAAGCTGCAATGTATCCACTGTAAACAAACGAATTGAATGGTTCACCTGTGGGGCGGCAAGCCCAACTCCGCTGCTGGCATACATTGTCTCCCATAAAGATTCAATAAAGGAAGCTAAATCAAGTTGCCCTTGTTCTATAGGTTTAGCCACTTCTCTTAAAATAGGGTTTCCGTAAGCGATAATGGGAAGAATCATACTACAAAGTTACGATCCCTGGACAGAACGCAGGTATTCCTGGAGCAAGATTACGGCTGCCACTTCATCGACCAGTTTTTTATCTCGACGATCTTTCTTCTTTAGTCCCATCTCAAGCAAAGCATCCTTAGCCATTTTTGATGTGTATCGTTCATCTATTTTCTCAAGAGGAATAGAAGGGAAATTCTTTTGAAGAAGTTGAATTGCTTTGGCAGCATGGGGAGTGCCATGGGTAGGCGTATCATCCCAATTAGTTGGCCATCCCACCACAAATCGGTCAACTTGCTCAGTTTTGATATAGATTTTGATGAACTCAATTAAGGTATGCGCCTCAATAGTAGTCAGCCCCGTCGCAATAATTTGCAAGGGATCAGTAACGGCTATTCCCGTTCGTTTTCCACCCACATCGATTGCCATAATTCTGCCCATCTTACTATTGAATATATAAATCGGTGATTACAAACCCTGAAAAAAGTATAGAGGCAAATCCGTTTACTGTCATAAAGGCCAGGTCAACCCGACTAAGGTCATGAGGACTCACCAGCCATTGTTGATAAACCAGTAAACCACCGTATAGAAATGCCCCGACCCAGTATAGCCATCCAAATTGACCATACCAACCGGCCAGCCCAATAAAAATGAAGCTGGCAATATGAAGAAATCTAGAAACATACAATGCTTTTTGAGCTCCTAGCCAAACTGGTATGGAATAAAGATGCTGAGAACGATCAAAGGGTTGATCTTGTAAAGCGTAAATAATATCGAATCCACTGACCCATGTTAATACCGCAAAAGAGAAAAGTAATGGAACCACAGCAAATTGGCTGGTAACTGCCAAATAAGCGCCAATTGGTGCTAACGAAAGACCTGCACCCAACACAAGATGACATAGCGGAGTGAACCGCTTTGTATAACTATATCCGAGAATAATCAGCAAAGCCAGTGGAGAAAGAAAAAAACAAAGTGTATTAATC
>SXWI01000065.1 GCA_005791465.1 Bacteroidota bacterium
CATTATTCTTGAATTGGAAAACAAAAATTACTCACTTTTCACTACTTGCCTTATTGCTTTTTTTTACAGGGTTGACAGGGTATACATATTGGACTGGATTTCCGAAAAATTGCGGCTGTTTCGGTGATTGCTTGCCATTAAGTTCATTTCAGTCATTTATGAAAGATGTGATCCTGGTAGCACTCTTGAGCTTCCTGCTTGCTTTTTCTCGCTTTACTAAAATAAAGCATCCTTCCCCTTTCATAGGATTCTATTGTTTTCTATCTGTTTTATTAGTGCTGACTTTTCAGTATTATACACTCTCTCATTTACCCATCATTGACTGCCTCCCTTATAAAGTAGGAGCAGATTTAAACGAGAATAGAAAAATACCAGCTACAGCAATTCCAGACAGTACAGTAATCATTTTTACATATAAAAAGGGGAATGAATTGGTGCGTTTTCCAGCATCGCAATTTCCTGCTGATTTTTCAAGTCAAACTTACCAATATGTTTCACGGGAGGATAAAGTAATTCGCCCAGGAAAGGATATGGATCCGCCCATCAAAGTATTTGTTTTATCTGGTGAAACTGGAATTGATTCAACTGATTATGTTTTACAATTGCCTGCTGTTTTATTAGTGATTACGGAACAAGCAAGTGCGATAAACAGGAGTTTATCTTCTCTTGAAAAGCTTCCTGCCAAAATAAATGATAATCCTATTCCTGTGTATGTGGTTACTGCGCAACCTACCCAAGTAAAACAGATACTTTCTACAACAAAATATAATGGCTGGCCAGTGTATAGCTGCGATTTAAAAGCTATCCAAACGGCAGCTCGTACTGACCCTACTATCTACTACCTGGAGAGGGGTGTGGTGATCAGAAAAAAAGCAGCAAAAGATTTTTAATTCTACTACTACTGAATGATCACTTCTCGAACAACTGGTGAGCCAATCCGCTCGTTTACTTTTTTAATGATAGTAGAACGTTGAAATTGTAACTCATTGCGAAGTGGACCCACTTGCGTATGTATAAAGAGCTTATCGCCTTGTAAACGAACACTGTCGGTATATTTTGCAATCGTCTTTCCCACAATTGATTCCCAAGCATCCTGAATCTGAAGGGCTTGAAGCTGATCTCCCACACGACTTTCCTTTAAGTAAAGTTGAAGGGCCTGAGCAAGTGAGTAAATAGACATATTACAAAAGTACAAGTATTAAATGCTACAGATCTGATAAGGTAAATTTAGTTTTTGAAGATTGGTTTCAATACGTGCTGATGCTGTATCGGATATAAAGACTTGTGCTACAGTTTGCTGGCAAACAAGTTTAATCAAATTATGAACTCGAACGTCGTCTAGTTTTTCAAAAAGGTCGTCTAACAATAGTAGTGGGGAACTCTCATTTTTGTTTTCAAGTATATGTAATGCTGCTAGTTTAAGCGCAAAAAGTAAACTTTTGCGTTGCCCTTGTGATGCGATTGTTTTAAAAGGTTGGGCATTCAACATAAAGACTAGATCATCTCGATGAGGGCCTTGTGTAGTGCGTTGCAGAATAATATCCTTAGCCAAATGTGTAGATAATAGTTTATCGTAGGGAAAGCTATCTAACTGACTTCGGAATTCAACTGTAATTTCCTCACTAGACTTTTCCAAAGTATTTGCGATAACCGCGTAAAGTGACAGAATTTTAGGGGTTAATTCTTCTATTGTTTTCTTGCGAAATTCGAACAAATAAAGTCCAGCCGGAATTATTTGTTGATCGATTACCTCCAATACAGTAGAGCTATTAGTTCGTTTTTCCGCCAATTCTTTCAACAATGCATTTCGTTGCTGAAGTAATTTATTGTACGTCATCAAATGACGCAGATATTCTGGGTTGATCTGTGCAATTAACTGGTCTAAATAGCTTCGCCTCTCTTTACTTTCACCTGTGATGAGTACTATATCATCAGGAGCGATAAAAATCAGAGGATAGTTCCCGATATGATTGGCTTGTTTTGAAACCAAAATATCATTTATGGAGATTTCCTTTTTGCCATTTTCCCTAAGTATACAGGTTACCAATTCATTTTTACCTGTACGGTTAAATGTGCCCTCCAAACGAAAGCCCATCTCACCCTGCTTAACAACTGCGTAATCATTCCTTGTAAAGTAACTTTTAGTTAGACACAAAAAATGAATGGCATCCAATAAATTTGTTTTTCCAACCCCATTTAGTCCGGTAATTCCAACGATCCGTTCTTTGAAGTAGAACTGGCTGGAGGCGTAGTTTTTAAAATGAGTGAGGGCTAATTGGGTGAGCTGGGGCATACTGGACTGCAATTTACCTAATGTGGGGCCTTTCCCTTATTTTTGCGACTCAAAATTGAACCCGGTGACCAGCAAATTTTCCAAGGAAACTTACCTCTACTGGTACGAGCTAATGCAACTAATTCGCCAATTTGAATTAATGGCGGAAGAGAAGTATAAGATGGAGGGTAAAATTAGAGGCTTCTTTCATGCCTATGTAGGCCAGGAGGCTATAGCCGCCGGCTGTATGACCGCCACCCGTCCCTCGGATCTTTTTATAACGGCATACCGAGATCATGGCTTAGCAATCGCCAAGGGTGTTTCCGTGAATAGCTGTATGGCCGAACTTTACGGAAAAGCCACTGGTTGTGCAAAAGGTAAGGGTGGTAGTATGCACTTCTTTAGCAAAGAAAATAACTTTTACGGCGGTCATGGAATCGTTGGCGCTCAAATTGGTACTGGGGGAGGGTTAGCATTTGCAGAGCAATACCGAAACACCGATAATGTGGTACTAGCTTTTTTTGGAGATGGAGCAGCTAGACAAGGGATATTGCATGAAACTTTCAATCTTGCCATGCTTTGGAAACTTCCTGTTGTCTTTATTTGTGAGAACAATAATTACGCAATGGGTACATCGATACAACGTACCTCAAACGTAGTTGATATTTATAAATTAGCGGATGCATATGAAATGCCTGCTGATATTATTGACGGAATGAGTGCTGAGGCTGTACATAATGGGGTGAGTCGAGCGGTTAACCGGGCACGGGAAAAGGGTGGACCCACATTATTGGAAATAAAAACATACCGTTACAAGGGACACTCAATTAGTGATCCCCAAAAGTATCGTAGCAAAGACGAGGTGGATGAATACCGCGGCAAAGACCCTATTTACCAAATAGTTCAAACTATCTTGACCGAAGGGCATGCTAACCAAGAGTTCTTAGGCAGTATTAACAAACGTGTCGATGAGATGGTCTCGGCCTCGGTAAAGTTTGCTGAGGAAAGTCCATGGCCAGATGACAGTGAGGTGCTGAAAGATATTTATGTTGACGCAAACTACCCTTTTATAACCGATTAATATCGATATGGAAACAACGCAATCGCCAAATGCAGTAACTAAGTTATGGGACCAGTACAGCAAACAGTTAAGTTTAGTTGCACTGATTATAATTTTTATAGTCGGAGCTTGGTATGCATACCAAGAATTCTACCAATCACCCAAAGAGAAAAAAGCAGTTGAGGCCCTTTTTCGTGCAGAAGAATATTACCGTAAAGATTCTATAGCACTGGCTCTTAATGGTGATGGGCAAAATCTAGGCTTTATTAAGTTTATCGAAAAACACAATGGCACAAAAGCTGCTAATTTAGCCTGCTTTTATGCTGGTAGTTGCTATTTAAAAATTGGCGATAACGCAAAAGCAATTACATATCTAGAAAAATTTTCTTCCGATTCAAAAATTACACAGGCTCGTGCCTATAAGCTTTTGGGCGACGCTTTTGGTGACAGCGGAAAAAACCAAGAGGCATTAGAATACTATAAAAAAGCAGGCCACTATTTTGAAAAGGATGAAGTCAATTCTCCAGATTACCTATTTATGGCTGCCTATTTTGCCGATCAGGTAATGAAAGACAACGCTGAAGCGATTGCACTTTACGAGGAAATTCGTTCAAAATATCCACGTAGTCAGCAATCCTTTGACGCTGAAAAAAATCTGGCCCGATTAGGCGTTTATTCCAGCAAAGATTAAAATCAGAACGTTGAACGTTCAGCTTTTCATACCCTGTTTTGTTGATCAGCTGTATCCCGATACAGCTTTCAACATGATTAAGGTCCTTGAAAAGGCCGGTTGTTCTGTTTCGTACAATCCAAGACAAACCTGCTGCGGACAAGCCGCTTTTAATGCTGGCTTTTGGGACGAAGCAAAAGAAGTTTGTCAAAAATTTATTGCTGATTTCAAGGGAGACGAACCCATTGTTGTACCAAGTGCCTCCTGTGGAGGGTTTGTAAAAAATTACTACGCAAGATTATTCGATAATTCTTCGTTGCATCACGAGGTGCAAGAGTTAAAGCAACGCGTAGTGGAGTTTTCCAGCTTTCTCTGCCAAGATTTGAGGGTAACAAATTTTGGAGCTCGTTTAAATGGGAAGGCCACCTATCATGACTCTTGTGCAGCTTTAAGGGAGTGCGGCATCAAAGAAGAACCTCGTCAATTATTAAAACAGGTACAGGGATTAGAATTGCTTGAAATGAATGACACAGAGACTTGTTGCGGATTTGGAGGAACTTTTGCTGTCAAATTTGAGTCAATTTCAATGGCTATGGGTGAACAGAAAGTAGAACACGCTTTGGCCACAGGGGCTTCTTATTTGATTTCTACAGATCTTTCATGCCTCATGCATTTAGAAGGGTATATTCAACAAAAAAACTACAGTTTAAAAACAATGCATTTGGCAGATGTGTTGGCATCCGGTTGGTAAAATACAGTTATGGCTTATTGGTTATTAAAATCTGAACCCTTTAAATATTCCTGGGAACAACTTGAAAAGGACAAAAAAACCTTTTGGGATGGTGTAAGGAATTATGCAGCACGCAATAATCTTCGTGCTATGAAAAAAGGAGACTTAGCTTTCTTTTATCATAGTAATGAAGGATTGGAGATTGTAGGGATTGTGAAAATCATAAAAGAAGCTTATCAAGATCCTACCACAAAAGAAGAGGCTTGGGTAGCTGTGGATGTTGCGCCTTTTAAAAAATTAAAAAAGCCAGTTACACTTGCACAAATTAAATCAGACAAGCGTTTGCAAAACATCGCACTTGTAAAATTGAGCCGCTTATCTGTGCAGCCCATTACTTCCGAGGAATGGGATTTTATAATTGAATTGGCTAGTTAAGCTTCATCAATCCTGCTTTCTTTCTCTTTGAAAGAAATACCTTCTTTTTCTAAAGCAGGAAGTATCTGCGAATAAAAAACGTATGAAAGGGGGCGATGAAGTCCTACTAATTGAATTTTATTCTCAAGAAAAAATGTAGCAGCAAGGGCAAGCGGCAAACCTACTGTTTTGGCCATTGCCGTATCAACCGCATTATCCCCATCCAACACCAATGAACTAGTCAATGAATAATTCTCCTTCCCAAGGTTATAAATAAACTCATGCTGCATGATTACCCGATCCTGATCATTTTCATTCATCCCTAAATTCCGCTCCAGTAATTCCTGCAACAAACTAGCGGGAGAGTAAGATGGCTTTTCTATTTTAAAGGAATTGCTTTGTAAACCAAGTGATAAGATTTGTTTTTCAAAAAGCGAATCCTCCTTTAACCATTTTTGATACTGCTCATGCTGCTTTGTGGCAGCTAAAAATTGTAAGACAAGTTTGGAAGGTGAATGCGTTGGAACAGAAAATACTGGCTGATCTTGTGTTAGCCCTAAATCGATCAATTTTTTCCACCCGCTGATAAAATCAGGATGTCTTAGGGTGGTACGGATAAAAGTACTTGCTTGCTCCATTTTGTATAGTGAAATATAAGGGATGGAGTTCCGATTGGGATACCAGGCTAACTTACCAACCTGATCTATGTCGACTATTCTCTCTGATTCAAATACTTCTTTATATGGTAAATTATGGAGAGTATTATGCTGTTTAAAAATGGCCCCTTGTTTACCTGCTGCCACCACATTGGCGGGATTCCAGCTTATTTTATAATGCCAGGGATTATTATCGCTTTGAGGAGCTATTAATCCTCCACAATGAGAGATAAAGGATTTGATAGTTCCTCCCGCTTTATGTATCCTATCAACAATTGCCATAGCACTCATATGATCGATTCCGGGGTCTAACCCCATCTCATAGAGGAATAGGAGCCCTTTAGCCTGTATCTCCGGCTGAAGTGACTCAATCTCCGGATCTAAATAGGAGGCGGTGAACAGGTGCTTTCCGTGTGTTAAGCAGTCTTTAGCAACCAATATATGCAAATGAGGGGGCAACAATGAAATAACTAGGTCAGCTTTAGCAATAGCCAGTTTTCTTTCCTCCTCATTTTTAGCATCCAATACCAATGCCTCGCTCATGCAATGCCCACCCAATTTTTGGCATACCAGCTCTTTGTTGGCATCAGCAACAATCAATTTCCAATTCATTACTGGAGCTTTCTTCAGCAGGTATTTAATAAGCGCCGTTGCGCTCTTTCCAGCTCCAAATAAAAGGATGGTTTTCATAGCTCAAATATCCCCTTTTTTAATTAACAGTAGTGGATAAAATAAGGGGTAAAAGACCTCATTTTTACTCGGAAATAAGGGTTTAAAAAGGTAGCTTTGCATAGCTTGTTTTTGATGATTTAAACGAGCCGAAA
>SXWI01000066.1 GCA_005791465.1 Bacteroidota bacterium
ACAGGAACCCCCAATTCTCTTTCAAGCTCAGTTAAGTTGATTCGAATTCCTTTTTGGCGGGCCAGGTCCATCATTGTAAGAGCCACTACTACTGGCTGTTTTAGGTCAATTAGCTGAGTGCAAAAAAGGAGATTACGTTTTAGGTTACTAGCATCTGCTACTACTACAATTAAATCTGGCTTTATCTCAGCATCTTCCCCCATAACCACCCGATAGGTTACCCACTCGTCCATCCTTTTGGGGTACAAACTGTAGGTTCCGGGTAAATCGATAAAGCTTACCTCGTGTTTACCCACCTGGGCAGTACCCGTTTTTTTGTCAACGGTTACCCCAGGAAAGTTTCCTACTTGTTGACGCAATCCTGTCAGGCGGTTAAAAAGTGAACTTTTTCCGCTGTTTGGATTGCCAACAAGGGCGATATGACTAATCGAAGCTCCCACCGTGGAATTGTAAGGAGGCAAAAGTAGACAGACCCCATCAAATTGATTTACGAATTAGGAAGTACCTCTTGAATTCCATGGAATACCGGATAACTTTGCATTCCGCAATTAACCATTTCCGATGAAAATGAAATTTTACCTTCCTCTTCTGCTCCTTTTGGTCAGCGCCTGCTCGATTTCTAAAAAGTCTACCAGTTTAAGCAAACTAGAGCCCGGACTCCGCATGCACGTTGCTTATTTAGCAGACGACAAGCTGGAGGGTCGCCGGACGGGAACTGCTGGCGAAAAATTAGCTATGGGGTATATAGCTCAACAGTTTCAAAAAATAGGACTTGCGCCCAAAGGAACTGAACAGTATTACCAACCCTTTTCGGTTAATGAAGGAAAAGAAATGAAAGAGGCTACAACGCTTACCATCACCAAGTCTTTTTCAGAAGGTGCAGCCGCTACAAAAACATTAATCATCAACAAAGAGTTTTTTGCCTTTCCCTACAGTGCTAATGGTTCGGTTACGGGAACCGCTACAACAGGATTGCGTGAAATAGGGTCACCCTGGTTGATGGACATTGATGTGGTATTGGAGGATAATGCCAATAATCCGCATTTTGATTTAGCAGGATATATTTATGAGTATAGCAAAACCGCAAAAACTAAGGGTGCTACTGCTT
This sequence comes from Bacteroidota bacterium, assembly GCA_005791465.1. Classification (GTDB taxonomy): domain Bacteria; phylum Bacteroidota; class Bacteroidia; order Chitinophagales; family Chitinophagaceae; genus JJ008. Next base: position 1,109 of record SXWI01000066.1, read on the forward strand.
TACTTTGGTATAACGCTGGTAAAAAAGAGGACAAGCTTTCCTTTAATGGAAAAGACAAATCACCCGTCCTGGATATTCCTGTTCTTTATGTGAGCAGCGTAATTATAAATGGAATTACAAAAGAGGACGAGGAAGGGGTTTTCAATTTTAATGGAACCGTTCAACTTGGTGAAAAAATGCGTTCAGGGTCGAACGTAATTGGTTGGGTAGATAATAAAGCAGCTACCACAGTAATCATTGGTGCGCATTTTGATCATCTTGGTTATGGAGAAGATGGAAACTCGCGCTACGAGAAAAAAGAGGCTGCGATACACAATGGTGCTGATGATAACGCCAGCGGAACGGCAGCGTTAATTGAATTGGCTCGCGTCTTGAAACAATCTGCTGCAAAAACAAACAATTATTTATTTATTGCTTTCTCCGGAGAAGAATTGGGTTTGTATGGTTCAAAATATTTTACCGATCACCCTACACTTGAGCTTGGTTCGGTTAATTATATGATCAATATGGATATGGTGGGTCGATTAAATGACAGTACTCGTGCTGTAACCATCGGAGGATATGGCACTTCTCCAACTTGGTCATCCTTGGTGAACAATCAGCCGCTTTCCAGAAATGAAAAAAGCCTTTCAATAAAAATTGACTCCAGCGGATCTGGGCCAAGTGATCACACTTCTTTTTATAGAAAAGACATTCCAGTTCTTTTTTATTTTACGGGTTTGCACACAGACTATCATAAACCTTCTGATGATGCGGACAAAATTAATTACAAGGGGATGGTCCAGATTTTAAAACATGTTTATACGGTGGTAGAGGGTGCTAATGAAAAAGGAAAGTTGGCATTCTTGAAAACCCGTGAAGCACAAACCACCACTACTGCTCGATTTAGTGTTTCAATGGGGATCATGCCGGATTACACCTACAGTGGAAATGGAGTTCGTGCTGATGGTGTTTCGGAGGGAAGAGCAGCACAAAAAGCGGGATTGAAGGCGGGCGATATTGTGCTTCAAATTGGCGACTATCGCGTCAGCTCAATGGAATCGTATATGCAAACCCTTGGGCGATTTAAAAAGGGCGATAAGACAACCGTTCTCTATCAGCGAGGAACCGAGCAGTTAACCGTAGAGATTCAGTTTTAAGGAGAGGCCGCTGTATTGCAAAAGTTCGTTGTAACTTAGAATACACTCGTTATGGCAGAACGCACCACCAAATTGGTATTAGACAATTCGCTTATCACCGAAGCCTTTTTTGAAGGCACGCGTCTCTTAGGCATTGTGGCACCAATCCGGGGTTATCAATTTTGCTGGCATCTCAACAACTCAATCGGTCTTGATTTTCGAATCAATGAATTAGAGATCAAAAGGATTTATAAAAAACGCCAGTATTCTTTTGCAGTATATGAATACAAAGAACCAACCGGCTCACTCGAGCATTATATTTATAATAATAAATTTGATGGCGAATTCTTGTTGCCCGAATTCAAGCATCTTGATTTTTTGTGGTTGATGCGTGAGGATGAAGTGAGTGATGCCTCTATTCAACAAACGATTCAAATCATTCGAAGCATTCCTCCTGTGCAACTAGT
>SXWI01000008.1 GCA_005791465.1 Bacteroidota bacterium
CAAAAGGAGGTGCCGGTGATGTACTAACAGGTGTTATTCTTGGGCTTTTGGCACAGGGGTATAATTCTATTGAGGCCTCAATAATCGGAGTATACCTTCATGGAAAAGCTGGAGATCTTGCTGCTGAAATGCATACTTATTATGGGATGACCACAGGCGATCTGATCGATTCGTTGAGGTTGGCTTGGAAGGAATTGATAGTAAGTTAGTTGCTCAAAAATGCTAGCTCAAAAGAACCGAAATTACCTTGATAAAATGCTGATTTTTATGTAGCTGATGCCTATCTTTGCCGGCCGATGAAACTGGCTCTTTTTTTGTCTGTTTCATCCTAAATTCAATCAGAACACATTAAACCGAACTGCAGAAATTTTTAGTATGGAAAAACTGATTTATTTGGTGCCATTATCGGGTCTAATCGGACTGATTTACACCCTTATTAAATTTAACTGGGTGTCTAAGCAAGATGCTGGTACCGATCGTATGAAAGAAATCAGCAATTATATTGCTGAGGGCGCAATGGCCTTTTTGAAGGCAGAGTGGAAAATACTTGGCTATTTTGTGGTCATTGTAGCCGTGCTTCTTGCCCTGATGGCCAGCACAAATCCACATTCCCATTGGTCAATTTCAATTGCCTTTATCGTAGGTGCCGTTTTTAGTGCAACTGCCGGATATATTGGCATGAAAGTGGCTACTAAAGCCAATGTACGTACTGCTCAAGCTGCAAGAACCAGTTTAAGTAAAGCACTGCGTGTATCATTTACAGGCGGAGCTGTGATGGGCTTGGGTGTTTCGGGTTTAGCAGTACTTGGACTAGGTAGCTTATATATTATTTTAAAGCAATTATTTGCAGCAGATGCGGCCGTTGGCTCAGATGAAATGATTCGCACTATTGAAGTCCTGACGGGTTTTTCACTTGGAGCAGAATCTATCGCTTTATTTGCTCGTGTGGGTGGTGGCATTTATACAAAAGCTGCGGATGTTGGAGCAGATTTAGTAGGAAAAGTGGAAGCAGGTATTCCTGAAGATGATCCAAGAAATCCAGCCACTATTGCTGATAACGTAGGCGATAATGTTGGAGACGTTGCCGGAATGGGTGCTGATTTGTTTGGCTCCTATGTTGCAACTGTTCTAGCTACTATCGTTTTGGGTCAGCAGACTGTTGTTGTTTTTGGAACTGATATATTGGGCGGCTACTCCCCTATTGTTCTTCCAATGCTCATTGCTGGGGTTGGAATTATTTTCTCAATTATCGGGACATGGTTTGTACGTGTTAGTGATGCAGCAGGAATCAGCACGGATAATGTTCAGAAAGCCCTTAACATGGGCAATTGGGGCTCTATTGTACTTACAGCAATTGCTTCTGCGGGTCTTGTGTACTTTGTCCTTCCTGAAGCCATGGAGCTTCGTGGTTTTATATTCACTAAATGGGGTGTTTTGGGAGCTATTGGTGTTGGCTTGCTTGTTGGAGCCTTAATGAGCATCATTACTGAATATTACACCGCCATGGGAAAGCGCCCCGTACTTTCAATCATTCGTCAGTCCTCCACTGGTCATGCAACCAATGTAATTGGTGGGTTGGCAGTTGGTATGGAATCTACATTTTTACCAATACTTGTTTTGGCTGGAGGTATCTATGGTTCTTATTTATTTGCCGGCTTATATGGTGTAGCTATAGCCGCAGCTGGCATGATGGCTACTACTGCTATGCAATTAGCGATAGATGCATTTGGTCCTATTGCAGATAATGCTGGAGGTATCGCAGAGATGAGTGAGCTACCAAAAGAAGTTCGAGAAAAAACTGACGTATTAGATGCCGTGGGTAACACCACTGCTGCAACTGGTAAGGGGTTTGCAATTGCCTCTGCAGCACTTACTGCTTTAGCATTATTTGCAGCATTTGTTGGTATAGCAATGCCCAACAATCAACATATTGATATCTATAAGGCTGATGTATTAGCTTCCCTGTTTGTGGGTGGTATGATTCCACTATTATTTTCTTCCTTAGCTATTCGTGCTGTTGGAGAAGCTGCCATGAGTATGGTTGAAGAAGTGCGCAGACAATTCAGAACTATACCTGGAATAATGGAAGGAACAGGAAAGCCAGAATACGATAAGTGTGTGGCAATCTCTACAGAAGCATCCATTAAGAAAATGATGCTTCCTGGAGCTATCACCATTGTTTCGCCTCTATTAGTTGGATTCTTATTAGGTCCTGAGGCCCTCGGGGGCTTTTTAGCGGGTGCTACAGTAAGTGGCGTATTAATGGGTATGTTTCAGAACAATGCAGGAGGCGCCTGGGATAATGCTAAAAAATCTTTTGAAAAAGGAGTAGAAATTAATGGAGAGATCTTTTACAAGAAATCAGAGCCACATAAAGCTTCTGTAACAGGTGACACTGTCGGAGACCCGTTTAAAGATACATCTGGGCCATCCATGAACATCTTAATTAAATTGATGTCCATTGTATCATTGGTAATAGCTCCTACATTGGCTCAATTGGAAGAAAAAAAGGAGCTACCTCCGCCCCCTACTCCGGTATCTCAACCCGCTGGAAAATTGTTTCAATACGATCCTTTACATATCTTCATTGAAGTAAATAAAAACGATAATTGTTAAGAAGCTAATCATAACCATTACAAAAGTCCTACTGTTTCTACAGTGGGGCTTTTTTTTGCTACCAAGTTGTCGTAGCTTGGAACAGAATGCAGCGTATGACCACCATATTGAAATCCATAAAACCAACTGAAAGCGAACTTGAAATTCTTTCCATTTTATGGGATAAGGGAGAAGCTACCGTAGCAGAAGTTCATGCTGCTCTTTCATCATACAAAAAAACAGGGTACACTACCACCCTTAAATTATTGCAGTTAATGCTATTCAAGGGATTAGTTAATAGAAAAGAAATTGGCAGAAAGCATAGTTACTGGCCCACCGTGGATAAGAATAATCTGTCACAGGGGCTTACTGAAAAACTAATAGGGTATCTTTTCAATGGCTCTCCCGCTCAGTTAGCAATGACAGCTATACAATCCACTACTTTTGAGTGCAGTCAAGAAGACTTAATAAAACTGCAGGAGCTAGTTGATAAAAAAATTACTAAACAATAGGAACTATTAATAGCAACGGGGACAGGCTTCACTGTATTTATTGCCCAGCTGAAATCCAATGACTAATTCGTGGGTTCCATTATGAAAAGGCGATAAAATATTGGCGCCATTATTTCTGATTAAATCGCCGTTGATGGGAAGATCATAGGAATAGCTTAGCATAATTCGATTCCCCATATTCAACCCCATCATTCCTGCATAACTGTCCCGGTAGCGGTAACTCCCTCCTATCCATAACACGTCCCGATATTGCAATTTAGCATTGAATTCAGGCTGTAAACCATTTCGGCTGCTTCCTTTGATATACTTAGCCATCACCGAAGGAATCACATTAAAATCTTCTCCAAGCATAAAACGATATCCAGCTGTTAAAAAAAGGTGTGGGATCAATTTACTTTTGGTGAGTATGGCCGGATCATTATTGACAAAACTGACGGTTTGTGGAATAATCTGCTGAGCAGAGAAGCCAACAAAATAACTACGCGCATACAACCAAATTCCAGCTGCCATCTGAGGACGAATCTTTCTTAATTCACCAGTCACAACCGAGCCAAAAGCAGGATCTGAAGGGTCTCCAAAGCCTGAGAAATCATGATTAGTTCTATCAATGCGGATGGTTGTTAATCCAGCAGACAAGCCAGCCGAAATATTAGTGGTTGGATTCAACCCAAGATGATAGGCATAGGATGCGGATGCAGATAAGAAATTGAAACTTCCAGTTCTATCATTAATTACACTCACTCCTACTCCATGATGCGGTTCGGCAGCAGTATAATTCTCCCAATATGCCTTACCACGCGGATTATTACCAGGTACAGCAAAAGAAGTAGAGCTAAGTCTATAATCGTTTTTACCCAAAGGGGCATGTAAAGTGAAATAAGTAGTGCGAGGCGCCCCTTTTAAGCCTACCCATTGATCTCTTGCGGAAACTTTAAGGTCACCATAATTATCGATTCCTGCAATAGCTGGATTGATAATAAAGGGATTGATAACGTATTGAGTATAATGCGGACGTTGTTGTGCGTCCGTATGAAAGGATGCCAACACAAAAAATAATACTATGAATAGTTTAACTCTCATTTTATCTGATAATATCTACGTAACCCGCTTTCTTTTTACGTCCATTCTTTGGGTCAATCACATAATAATAAGTACCAACAGGAACATTTTGACCATTGATTTTACCATCCCATGGCGTAGCATAACCAACCGAACGGAATATTAGGTATCCATATCGATTTACCACCTCTACTGTACATCCGGGATAGCTATCCAAATATGGAATAACCCAGGTGTCATGTATCCCATCACCATTTGGAGAGAAAATATTAGGAACAGGTGGATCTTTCAGCACTTTGATAAACATGGAACTGGTATCACTGCAGCCCTTATTTGTTGTAACTGTAAGCAAGTAAGTAATATCATCGGGTGGCCTTGCAATAGGATCCAAACGCGTGGGATCATCCAAGTAAGTTGGAGGAGTCCACGCAAAAGTTACCGGCATGGGATAATTATTTGGAGGAGTGATTTGACATTGCCCCCCTTCTAACATAAGCTTATCAGGTCCAGCATCTGCATCGGGATACCCATTTACGAAAACTGTTTTTGTAGCTACATTACTACTACAGCCAAAACTATTAATGATATAATGGCTAATTGTGTAAGTACCCGTATCGGCATATGTATATGAGAAGCTACTTAGGGTTCGAATCGAAGCGTCACCCATATTCCAATGATACTGAGAGATAGTGCCATCCGCTCCATTACTTGTACTGGTGAACAAAAATGGACTGCCAATGCAAACATCAATAAAATCAGTTGTAAATGATGCTTGTGGCTGCGGATGAATGGTATTTAATACGATAGTGGTATCATGAATACATCCCGCTGCGGTTGTAACTTCCAGATTCACATTATAGGGGCCAAGATTAATATAAACGTGCGCGGGGTCAGTGGCTGTTGAATTATTGACAGTACCACTTCCTGGATCACCAAAATCCCATAAATAGGTTAAGCTAGTTGGCACTCCATTAGGGACAGTCGATAAATTGGTGAATTGTACAGATGCATTCGGCAAACAACTGATTGCAGGAAAACTAAAATTAGGTCTAGCTAATGGGTTAACGGTTACAGATAAGATTTTATCTGCACTGACACAACCATTTGAAGTAACAACGTTCAATTTGACATTGAACGTACCATAGGAATTAAACGTGTGTGTAAATGGCGTATTGGTTGTATTCACCTGAACTGGAGTGCCGTCTGCAAAATTCCACCTCCATTCTGTTATCGTGCCTTCTGTAGAAGTAGAATTATCGGTAAAAGTTACAGGCTGTTTCTCACAAACGGGGCTTGTAGTAACGGAGAAATCTGCAATGGCGCGTTCCCAAACCTTTATTGTTTGCGTAGCACTATCCTTACAGCTGCCTGTTGCAGACGTATACACATACTTAATCGTGTGTATGCCTACTCCGGCTACCGAGGGAGTGAATAAACCAGCCGTATTTACTCCAGGTCCGGTAAATGCAAAAGTACCTGGTACACTTCCCGTTTCGGTGGCTTGCGTAATTTGATAGGCCGGTGCATCAAAACAGATATTGGGAACAGTAGTAAACTGCACAGCTGGCGCAGCATTGACCGTAATGGTGGTCAACTTCTCATTCATACAAACACCACCCGAATAAGCTCTATATCGAATCTGATACGTTCTGGTTAACGGGCTCTGAAAATTGGGATATCGGTGGCTATAAATACGTCCAAAAACAGGGTTGTTGTCTGTGTATACAGTAGCTGGACTTCCAATATTATCCCACCAGATTTCAACCTTGGTAATCACACCAGGGAAAACTGTAGAGGCGTCAGTGATACGAACCGAATCATTTGCACATAGGTTTGCAGGCTGGTTGACACTGAAATTAGCGACAGGAAAACTTCCATTTACTACTAATTGTTGCACAATAGTGTCACGACAAGACTGGTTACTCGTAACAATTAAAGAAACGGTATAACTTCCCACGGCTGTGTAACTATGGGGAGGATTTTGCAGCGTAGATGTATTAGCGTTATTAGGTGGCGTTGCATTGGCATCACCAAAGTTCCATAACCAAGCTGATATAGCAGAAGGAGTAGCGATACTACTGGTATCAGTAAACTGTGCATAAGTATCATTGAGACAAACTTCAGGAATAATGAACCCGGCATTTGGTTTTGGATGAACCACTAATCCAGGGATTGTGTTGGTACTCACGCATCCATTGGAAGTAGTGACGGTTAAAGTCACATTGAATGTACCCGCCGTAGAGAAAAAATGTGATGGGTTCTGTTGCGTAGAAGTATTCAAGACGCCACTTATGGGGTCATTGAAATTCCATTGCCAAGAAGTCAATGTACCCACATTGGGTACTGACTGATCTGTAAAGGCGATGACGCCTTCCTGACAAACTGGACTATTTGTAGTGAAGGCAGCAGTGGGTAAAGGCCAAACGGTAACAGCTGCAGCTCCTGTTTGTAGCTGCGAACAAAAGGTGCTGCTGGCATCAGTCACACTAAGAAGTGTATAGGTAAATGTGCCTGCCGCAGAAGTTGGTACATTCACCGTTACACTATTACCTATTGTAGTAGTAACATTCTGCACTGCTCCTCCATTGATCGTGTATGAAAAAGTATAAGGTGCCGTTGCACTCCCACCTGTAAAAGTGATTTGCGGTTCAGTAGCATTTAAACAAACACTAGTTGTACCGGCTATAGTCGCTGTCGGAAGTGGGTTAACTGTAATGACAGCAGTACCTGTTACATTTTGTGTACAGGTTGTGCCATTTGCGTCAGTTACTGTAAGCAAAGAGTAGGAATATGTTCCAGCTGTTGTTGTGGGTGCTGCTAAAGTGATACTATTTCCCGAAGTAGTGGTGATACTTTGAGTGGCTCCCCCGTTTATGGTATAAGTAAAAGTAAAGGCAGCATCCCCATTTGCCCCAGTGAATGTAAGTTGTGGTTCTGTGGCATTTACACACACAGCTGTGGTTCCATTAATGGTAGCAGAGGGGGTTGGAAAAACGGTGATAGTGGCTGTACCATTTTGAGTTTGTGTACAAGTGGTTGAACTAGCATCCGTAACACTTATCAGTTCATAAACAAAAACACCGACGGTTGAAGTAGGCGCATTAACCACCACTGAATTACCTGTTGAGGTAGTTACCGACAGTAAGGCG
>SXWI01000067.1 GCA_005791465.1 Bacteroidota bacterium
AGCGGCCAAGAAATATGCACAGGAACGTCAGCAATTTGATAAACCCATTGCGCAATTTCAGGGAATTTCATTCAAGCTGGCCGACATGGCAACCGAAATTGAAGCAGCTGATCTATTGATTCAGCAAGCCTGTTTTAAAAAAGAACAGCACTTACCCATGACACAAGAGGCGGCCATGGCCAAATACTACGCCAGTGAAGTGGCGGTTCGCGTAGCTACAGATGCGGTGCAAATTTTTGGTGGTTATGGCTATACCAAAGATTTTCCAGTGGAGAAGTTTTACCGCGATGCTAAGCTTTGCACCATTGGGGAAGGCACTAGTGAAATCCAAAAATTAGTGATTGCGCGTGAGGCGCTTCGTTAAGTAAAAAGGTTAGCGAACTTCCTGTAGCTCCACTAGTTTTTTATAAAATCCGTTTCGAGCTATCAACTCTTCGTGACGGCCTCTCTCTACAATTTTTCCTTGCTGTAACACCAAAATCTCATCCGCATGTCGAATGGTGGACAAACGATGTGCAATTACAAGACTGGTCCTTTGTTGCATCATATTGTTGATGGCCTCTTGTACTAATCGTTCGCTCTCCGTGTCTAGGGAAGAAGTGGCTTCGTCCAGAATCAAAATGGCAGGATTTTTTACAAGAGCGCGGGCAATGGTAACACGCTGACGTTCGCCGCCACTTAATTTGGCACCACGGTCACCAATATTGGTAGCGTATCCTTCTTCTTTTTGCAAAATAAAATTGTGTGCGTTGGCAATCCGCGCGGCTTGTTCGATGGCCTTTGCGTCTGCGGAACTATCACCCATAGCGATATTGGCGGCAATGGTATCATTAAAGAGAATCGGCTCCTGGGTAACAATACTCATTTGCTTACGTAGGGAAGACAGGGTGAATGATTTTATATTGCGTCCATCAATTAATATTTCTCCGCTCGTTACATCATGAAATCGAGGTAATAGATCAGCAAGCGTGGATTTGCCAGCCCCGGAGGAGCCCACTAAGGCTACTGTTTTTCCTTTGGGAATAGTGAAGCTTATATTTTCAACTACTTCCTTATCTCCATAGGAGAAGCTTACATTTTTGAATTCAATACCCTCACTAAATCCTGTTAAAGTGGTGGCTTCTTTTGCTTCCTCCACAACCAAGGGCGCATTGAGAATTTCTTCAATTCGATTGATGGCGGCACTTCCTTTTCTCATGTTGCTAAAGGAAGTAGAAAGTGCTTTCGCTGGATTGATGATGTTATAAAAAATGCCCAGAAAACCAATAAAGGCAGAAGCTTCAAGTAGTTGTTGCTGCAGCACCAATTTACCTCCATAATAGAGCACGCCTGTAAATACGGCAACTCCCATAATTTCTGATAAGGGCGAAGCCAGATCTCTTCGATAGCCAATCCGATTGCGTGAGGCTAGTAGTCTTCGATTACTTTCTTTGAATTTATTGGTTAGTAAAGGTTCTATGCCAAACGCTTTTACTACTCTTAAGCCTGAAAGTGTTTCGTCCAACACGGATAGTGTTTCTCCAAACCGGATGGCAACCTCTTGTGAGATGCGTTTCAGAGAGCGCGTGATTCGTCCAATTACTAACCCCAATACCGGAATCAGCAATAAAATAAAAAGTGTAAGCTGCGGACTGATCAAAAACAAAACCGATAGCGTGATAATGATGGTCAGCGGGTCCCGAATCCATCCTTCCAGCGCGCCAATCAGGGAAACCTCCACTTCATATACATCATTGGTCATCCGACTGATCAAATCTCCTTTTTTCTTTTCGGAAAAATATCCAATGGGTAACTGTAATACTTTTTCGTAAACCTCCTCTCTTAAACGGTTGACCAGTTGATGTTTTAAGGGATTGAGTACGTAATAGGCTAAATAGAGGAATAAGTTCTTCCCGATAATAAATCCCGTCATTAAAATACAAATGAGTCCCAGGGTATGCGCTTTGCCATTCGACGCAATGCTTTGATGCAGATAATTATTGATAGTTTGAATAACTTGATTACTGCTTTCCATCATGGCAACACCCTCGCCGGTAAAGATGAGTTGCAAAAAAGGCATGAGCATCCCGATGGACACAATCGAGAAGAAAATACTGCCCAGGATAAATAGCGCGTAAAGTAATACGCTTCCCTTGTACTGGGTTAGGTAGCCAAAAATTCGGTAGTACGCACGCATGTATTTGAACGCTGATCGCAACAAAGTAACTACTTTTACAGGGATAGAAAGCGGTTTTATGGAAGAAGGAAAAAGACAGAAACAAATTGCGGGTTTACTCAACGAGGAAATGAACACCATTTTTCAACGTTTGGGTCTGAATATGCTAGAGGGCGGTATGGTCTCCATCGCTGATGTTAAAGTGACCCCTGATTTGCTGGAGGCACGATTTTACCTTAGTTTATTTCAGGTAAAGGATCCCGAAGCGGTCCTTCAAAAAATTGAAGACCGGCACCATGAGATCAAAAAAGAGCTGGCTGCACAAGTCAGACATCAATTACGTAGTATACCTGTATTAAAATTTTTTAAGGACGACACGTTGGATCATGTTTTTAAGATGGAAGAGTTATTCAAAAAGATCCAACAGGAACGTCCAGCATCCTCTGACGATTCCTCGGCTTCTTAATAACCGTTCATGCATCTATTATTTGCCTGGCGATATTTTAAAGCACCTAAATCTACCCAAGCTATTAATTGGATCGCGCGGATTTCAGTGATTGCGATGGCCGTGGGTACTGCTGCCCTTATCTTGGTATTGAGTGTATTTAATGGATTCGAGGGAATGGTTAAATCACTTTATTCTTCTTTCTATCCCGATTGGCGCTTGATGCCCGCTCAGGGAAAAGTTCTAACACTCACTGCTGCTCAGTTAAAATCTTTACAACAAATAGCAGGGGTGGAGGCGGTTTCTTTAGTGGTGGAAGAAAGAGCTTTGTTGCAAGCCGGCGAAAATCAAGCATTGGTTACGCTCAAAGGAGTGGATACTTCGTATACATCAGTTAGCGGAGTTGCACAGCATTTGGTAAGTGGGGAATTTGCGATAGGAACAGCAACAAGTCCTTACTTGGTACTGGGAGCTGGGGTGGAAGCGGCCCTCTCTGTATTGGCCGATCGCAATCTTGAACCCATTACCGTTTACTTACCCAAAAAAACAGAAGGATTGCAGGTGGATTGGGCTGAATCCATTCGCGTAGATACGGCTCAAACGGCGGCTAGTTTTTTGATACAACAAGATTTTGACGATCAGTACGCCATTACTTCTCTTGATTTTATGCGGGAACAATTAGGATTAACTGTAGAAGAAGCGAGCAGTGTGGAGCTGCGAGTAAATCCCAAAGCCAATGCCTCTGACATTCGTTCTCAACTGCAAGCTATCATGAGTAACCAAGTAAAAGTCGAGGACAGGTATGAACAGAACAAAACGCTCTATCGAGTTATGCGCACCGAGCGTTGGATTGTATATGGAGTATTATCCCTTATTCTGATTGTGGCAGCTTTCACCATGATTGGCGCACTCACCATGCTGGTATTGGAAAAACAAAAAGATATACAAGTGTTACAAG
>SXWI01000068.1 GCA_005791465.1 Bacteroidota bacterium
AGATTAAGGCCAAACAAGAGGGACTTCAAATTCTGAAATCCAAGCGAGTTACTCCGGCTTTCCCAAGTTCGGGTTCCGGACAAAAGACGAATCCGTAAGCGTTCTCAAAAAAGCAACCAGATCGCTGCTTTGGCGATCGGTGAGTTGAATTCCATTCCTTAATAAAGGATCCAAGGTGTTACTGGGAATAATTCCCACGCGGTAATGATTAATACATTGTTGGATTGTCATGAAGCGTCCATCGTGCATGTAATTTGAGGACAACGCCACATTACGAAGAGTGGGTACCCGAAATTTCAAGGAGTCTTGCCGCCTACCTGTTACCCGCATTCTTCCGTAATCTTTTAAAGACGGATCCACAGGTAGTCCGATATTTCTAAAACTATGGTCGGTAAAAAGCGGTTCTTGGTGACAGCTGTTACAACGAGTTTGAAAAATTTGATAACCGCTCGCTTCTTGCGCTGTAAAAACAGCTTGCCTTTGTACAACACGGTCGTATTTACTATTGGCCGAGATCATGGTGCCGGTAAATTGAGCTAATGCTTTTAAAATATGTGCGGGTTCTATCGAAGTGCTATTAAACACATCTTGAAAGGCTCTTCGGTAATAGGGCACTTTCTCCAATTTTCGTTGGATATTACTAAACTGATCTCCCATCTCGGTAGGCCCTGTAATATCCTGAATGGCTTGTTCTTCTAAACTGTAAATAGCGCCATCCCAATGTAATAACGGATACCAGGCCAAATTAAATAAGACTGGTGCATTTCGAAGAGTATGCGATTCAAAAACGCCATGACTTCTATCGTGTTCAAAAGTTCCAAATGCGGCAACCTGTTCATGGCAGGAAGAACAGGGATGACTATTATCAATAGATAAACGAGGTTCATAAAATAATCTTCGCCCAAGTTCTATTCCTTCCTCACTCAATGGATTATCTCGGTAAATATCCAGAGGGGGTGGAAAATGGGGAGGAGCATCTAAGGAAATATTTGTAAGCTCCCTGGTGATAAAAGGCTTTTGACAGCCTGATAAAAATCGAAGACCAGCTACCGCTGCAATCACACCGAGAATAATAATCCCTTTCCTATTCATCTTTATTAAAACGAATACGGCCTCGTCCAGATTTTATTTCGGCCTTTCTTTTTTTTGATTGTAATCTTTTTTCAGTAGCTCCGGCTGATATCTTAGTAGCAATACGAGGCTTCTTTTTTTCCAATGCATTTTTTAAAAGCCGCACCAGCACTTTGATGGATTCCTCTCGATTGGCCCATTGTGTACGATGTACCTGTGCCCGCACCGATAAGATGCCTTCCGAATTAATTCGCGTTTTTAACTTTTGACGAATCAGCTCTTTTTCAGCTGCACTCAATCGCATGGTTTGATCCAGGTCTAATTGCGCGGTAACCGCGGTCTCGACCTTATTGACGTTTTGCCCGCCGCTGCCTCCGCTTCGGGAGCTAACAAAACGCAACTCCTTTATCAGTTCGGTTAAATTCATCCTACATTTATCTTTTCAAATTTAACTCTAATTATGCGAGCGGTGCTTCAACGTGTCAAGCGGGCTTCGGTAACAGTGGAGGGGAATATTACTGGGTCTATTGAGGAGGGTTTGTTGGTATTGCTAGGGATTGAGGAAGCCGATACACTTGAGGATATGAACTGGCTATCTGGCAAACTGGTCAATCTTAGAATTTTTAATGACGAACAAGGCGTGATGAACCGTTCGCTCTTGGAGGTAGGGGGTGGGCTCTTGTTGGTCAGTCAGTTTACCTTGTTTGCGGCTACTAAAAAGGGGAACCGGCCCTCCTATAGTCGCGCGGCGCCACCCGTCATTGCCATACCGATCTATGAAAAAATGATCGAACTTTTATCTGCTGAGTTGGGTAAACCCATCCAAACGGGTGTATTTGGAGCTGACATGAAAGTAGAGTTGCTCAACGATGGGCCCGTTACCATAGTAATTGATACAAAAAATAAAGAATGATAACAATCGAACAGGCGCAAGCACAGGTTGATCAATGGATCAAAACAGTGGGCGTTCGTTATTTCAGCGAACTGACCAACATGGCTATTTTAGCCGAGGAAGTAGGGGAGTTGGCACGGCTCATGGCGCGCACCTATGGCGATCAAAGTTTCAAGGGAAAAGAGTCGGATGCCAACCTGGCCGACGAATTAGCCGATGTCTTTTGGGTACTGATTTGTATCGCCAATCAAACCGGCGTGAATCTGACTGAGGCCTTTGCCCGCAACATGGAAAAAAAGTCTATCCGGGATGCCAGCCGCCATCAGGACAATTCAAAGCTTCGCTGAACTTTTGCGGTTTATATTTGCAACCTATGGCGAACGACAGTAACCGTTTTCAGGCAATTATCTCTCATTGCAAAGAGTATGGCTTTATTTTCCCCAGTAGTGAAATCTATGATGGACTGCAGGCGGTGTATGATTATGGCCAGATGGGCAGTGAACTAAAAAAGAATATCAAGGATTATTGGTGGAAGAGTATGACACAGCTCCGCGATAATATCGTGGGGATTGATGCGGCTATTTTTATGCATCCCACCACCTGGAAGGCCAGTGGGCACGTTGATAATTTTAATGATCCTATGATCGATAACCGCGATAGTAAAAAACGCTATCGGGTAGATCATTTAATAGAAGGATTTGCTGACGAATTAAGTACCGCAGGCAACGAAAATGCTGCTGCGCAAGTAATAGAAACCATGGAAGCACTTTTGGGTGCTGATGATTTTGCCGGCTTGAAAAAGTTGATTGAAGAAAAGCAAATCAAATGTGCGGTGAGTGGTACTTGCAATTGGACGGATATTCGTCAATTCAATTTGATGTTTGCTACAGAATTTGGATCTACTGTTTCTACCGAAGACGAGGATAACAAAGTGTATTTGCGTCCTGAAACTGCACAAGGGATTTTTGTAAACTTCCTCAATGTGCAGAAAACCGGGCGAATGAAAGTGCCCTTTGGTATTGCACAAATTGGAAAAGCTTTTCGTAACGAAATAGTGGCGCGACAGTTTATTTTCCGGATGCGTGAATTTGAGCAAATGGAAATGCAGTTTTTTGTTCGTCCTGGTACACAGCAGCAATGGTATGAATATTGGAAAGAAGAGCGGCTCAAGTGGCATTTGGCATTGGGAATTCCTGCTTCCAGTTATCGTTATCATGATCATGTGAAGCTGGCCCATTATGCAGATGCTGCCTGTGATATTGAATTTGAATTCCCAATGGGATTCAAAGAACTGGAGGGAATTCATAGTCGTACAGATTTTGATCTCAAGCAGCATCAGGAGTTTAGCAAAAAGAAGCAACAGTATTTTGACAATGAGGTGGACCCCTCCACGGGTAAGCCCTATGGAAATTATATTCCTTATGTAATCGAAACCTCAATTGGTTTGGATCGTATGTTCTTGGCCGTACTTAGTCATGCCTATGAAGAACAGGATCTGAGTACCCAGGAAAAAACAGATAGTCGGGTGGTTTTAAAATTACCCGCAGCGCTCGCACCAATAAAGATGGCGGTTCTTCCGTTGAATAAAAAAGATGGACTTCCAGAAATAGCCGAAGAAATTATCGCGTCTTGTAGAAATGATTTCCGTTGTTTTTATGAAGAAAAAGATTCAATCGGTAAACGCTATCGTCGAATGGATGCATTAGGCACACCGTTTTGTGTGACCGTTGATTATCAAACCAAGGAGGACCAAACCGTAACTATTCGTCATCGCGATTCGATGGAGCAGGAACGAGTGCCAATTACGGCTCTAAAAAAATTGGTTTTAAAAGCGATGGCTTAATTGCTAAGATTTTACTCTTAAATAATTGATTATTCAATAGTTAGTACTTAAAACCTTGCTCGGTTAACTCTTTTTTTACACCCTTTCGGATGGCCTTACGAGCAATTTGAAGTAGATTTGCATTGCCGAACATTTGGCAACCTATAATTCTGTGAAAACCAACTTTTTAATATGAGCTACCCCATGATGAGGCGCTTGATTCCCGTTTTACTGACCCTATTGATTTCCATTACGTATGTAACGGCACAGGCCCAGCCCACAGCCCGTGAAAATCCAAATGTGATGGCGCAGGTTAAATCGCTGCTGGCCTCCAAAGGACTTAATGAGCAAGAAGTAAAAGAGCGTTTGAAAGCTAAAGGTCTCAACATTGATGCTATGTCTGATGCAGAAATTGCACAGAACCGCTCAGTGATTGAGCAAACGATAGC
>SXWI01000009.1 GCA_005791465.1 Bacteroidota bacterium
ACTGGTAAAGCAACCGAAGGACTGGTAGTGAACCACAAAGGAGCTTGTTCAGCATCAGCATAACCACGTATGTATGAAAGAGGTTTTAAGCCCAGTGATAAAGCCTTATCCTTTGTCATGAGCAAAACTGCAGCCGCTCCATCATTCACGGTAGAAGCATTGGCAGCTGTTACGGTGCCATCTTTTTTAAAGGCTGGAGCAAGATTAGGAATCTTATCAAATTTTACTGCAAATGGCTCTTCATCTGTCGAAATAAATATTGGATCACCTTTTCGTTGCGGTATCTCGACGGGTACCACTTCCTCCTTGAAAAAACCACTATTCCATGCCAGCTGGGAACGCTTATAACTCTCTATCGCAAACGCATCTTGCATTTCCCTTGATATACCACATTCACTTGCGCAGTGTTCAGCTGCCACTCCCATAGCCTTACCGTCATAAACATCGGTTAGCCCATCTTTGGCGAGGCCATCAATCAATGTTGAGTTTCCATATTTATTACCCCAACGCATTGAATCGATATAGAAAGGAATATTACTCATACTTTCCATTCCTCCCGCAACAACAACCTCTGCATCGCCTAATAAAATATGCTGTACACCCATCGAAATTGCTTTCATTCCACTTGCACAAACTTTATTTATTGTTGTGCAATTCACCTCATCTGCCAAACCAGCAAGTTTAGCAGCTTGTCTGGCAGGTGCCTGTCCAAGATTGGCCTGTAACACACATCCCATAAACACATCTGTTACCAAAGAAGGCTCCAAATTTGTTTTGGATAGTAGCCCCTTTATTGCAACGGCTCCCAACTGAGGTGCTGTCATGCTTTTTAACGCTCCCCCAAAACTCCCAAGGGGAGTTCTTACAGCAGCAACAATTACAACTTCTTTCATAGTAAACGATTATTGTCAAAGATACTATTGTTTTTACCAGGCAATGCCATAGTCCTCTCCATGGTTACTACTTCCGCCCCAAAGGGTTCTATAGCGTTTGTCAAATAAAATTGCATTGATAGGCCCACTGGTTCTTTCCTCCGTTTTTATTTGATACCCTTTATTTTGCAAAACTTGAATGGTGGAAGTCGGAATGCTTTTATTTAGTAATAGTTGTCCCGAGCGAGGTTTTCGATCTTTTATAGCTGAACCTCCTAATGATAACCATAATTGATTGGTATTAAAATTGGGCGCCTCTGCTGCCTGTTGCACAGTCATCCCAAATTCTACTACATTAAGAAAGAATTGAACTAGATTTTGGTCTTGTGTGTCTCCTCCCTGTACGCCAAATGCAAGAAAAGGTTCTCCTTCTTTTAATGCTATTGTAGGCGTCAAGGTAACCCGGGGTCTTTTCCCTGGCTCAACAATATTGAAGGGATTTAATGTACTATCTAATACAAAGCTTTGCATACGCTGACTAAGGCCTACCCCTGTATTTCCTGCGATAACAGCAGGAATCCATCCTCCACTTGGAGTAATAGAAATAAACCAACCCTCTTTATCAGCCGCCTCTATTGTAGTAGTACCTCTCCATAACCGATCTTGATATGCTTGGTCTAATAAATTATCAGAAATAGTTTTGAATGCTAAAGTTTGATCATGTACAGGAGTTACTTGGCGGAAAATAGTAGAATCCCTGGATTCTCTTAATTGCTGAATCAAATGTTTATAGGGATTTACGCTCCCTTGGTAAGGATATGGATCGCCGGGACCTATCGCAGGATCATTCTTAAGCGAGTCCAATTGTGTTAGTCTGCTTTTGGCATACGCTTTACTAAGCAATCCCTCCATGGGTTCAGCAGGCAGTTTATAGGGATCTCCATAGTAAAAGTCTCGATCAGCAAATGAAAGGTTCAAAACTTGATATAGCGTATGAATATATTGTGGACTGTTATACCCTAATTTCTTTAAATCGATTTCCTCCAGCATTCGAAGCGCCTGCAATAAAGAGGGTCCTTGTGTCCACTGCGATAACTTATATACCTCAATACCTTTGTAATTAATCTTCAAAGGCTCCTCTTCGATTGGCCGCCAATTTGCCAAATCGTTCATTGTTATTAATCCCCCTTGCTCCTGCACCCCTTTTACAAATTCAATAGCAATATCTCCTTTATAAAACCGATCGTAGGCAGCCATTATTGCTTCTTTTCGATTTTTCCCAGCACGCAACGCCAATGTTTCTGCCTCTACCATTTTAGTTAATGTTTTTAAGAGATCAAGTTGCTTAAAAATCTCTCCTGGATAAGGCGCTTCTCTTTTTTCACCAAAATGAGGCAATAAAACAGCACTACTATATTTCCATTGCTTAATTCTCTCTTTTGCTCTCTCGATACTATTGGCTGTTTGTGCCTCAATAGGATAACCAGCCGCTAGCTCCATGGCAGGGGCAAGCACCTCTTTAAGGCTCTTTGTTCCAAAATTTGCCAATAAATAACATAGTCCCCCAGGTGTCCCAGGCGTAGTTGCGGACAACGGTCCATATTCTGGGGGAAAAGCATATCCTTGCTCTTTAAAAAAAGAAACTGTAGCTCCTGAGGGAGCCACTCCCATGGCATTGATGGCGATCACTTTTTTTAGCTTGGGATGATAAAGCAGTGCTTGCGTTTCTCCACCCCAACTCAGTACATCCCACATCGTACAGGTAGCAGCTAGCATAGCACATGCAGCATCCACTGCATTTCCTCCCCGCTCAAACAACATGGACCCGGCCGTAGCAGCCAATGGCTTACCCGTAATAGCCATCCAATGTTTTCCATGCAAAGGCGGTTTCTGCGTTGGAGCATACTGTGCAGATAGTTCAATAGAGAAATGAGCAATCCCCAGAAGAAAAATCAAAAAATAACGTCTCATAACTATGTTTTATGAATAGTGATTAAAATCATTGCATGAAAAAGAAGGGTTTCAAATCTTTACAAAAAAATGACACCAACAGGTATTGCAATATCCTAATTTTACCAATCCTATAACCCGCTTTATGAAATTATTTGTAGCTGGTCTTCCAGCCGACATGGATGAGGCTGAACTTGAAGAGTTTTTCGAGAAATATGGTCCAGTAAAAACAGTTAGTATTGCCAGAGACCGTGCAACAAAAAGAACCAAAGGATTTGGTTTTGTCGAGATGGAAAACTCACTCCATGCCAAAACAGCCATCCAAACCTTAAATGGTCTTGGGATCGGTAGAAAAAATCTCTTGGTAAAAGAAGCCCAGTAGTTATCGCGACTTAACCAAAATTAGCGTTTGATGCGGGGCTAGTTCCACAGCAGAAAGATTACTGATCCTCTTTATTTTTTTCAAGAAAATATGGTCAGCCATCAACAATTTCCATCCTTTTTCTTTCCAATACTCAGGTCGATCTACTTTAATATGCTGCGAAGAAGTATTAAACCATACATGAATTTGCTCATACACATCACTGGTAGCTCGCGCATCTATAAAATATCCTACTACTTTTTGAGTACTGTCAACATTAAATCGCACTTGTTTAGACGGATCTGAAAGTTGAAAAGCAGGATGTGTCTTTTTAAAGTCAATTAGGTTCTTTACAAAGTAGTATACTTCCCTGTTATGAAATTTTAAATCCCAATCAATAGCATTAATACTATCAGGGGACTCAAATGAATTTTCTACTCCATTCTTACTACGAAGAAACTCTGTACCAGCCTGTAAAAAAGAAGGACTTTGCGAGAGTATTACAGCTGTTAAAGCTTGCTTATGCATGTTAATACGAACAGATTCAGGCAGATTAGCATGCGTCTGGCTTAGTCTATCCCATAAAGTGTGATTGTCATGACAATCTGCATAAGCAATTAACTGACGAGGTTCTGTCGATAGTGGGCCTTTAGAATAATTCACTTGTTGGTAATCTATGTTAGGATGTTCTATACCTCCCACTAGACCAAAAAGCACGGAGTTTAATTGTTGAGTATTCCCCCCAAGCCAACCTACTGCAGAAAGATCAAAAACACTACCCTTCAACCCATCTCTGAATTCGTCACCAAAAACCGCTATTCCTGAAAGCTTAGTAACATTTTGTTTAAGCGCGCGTGTACTATCCGGCAAAGGAGAGGATCCAGCCGTCCATCCTTCCCCATACAACAAAATTCCTGGATTTATTTTTCGCAATGAATCCGCCAAGAAATTCATAGTACTGATATCATGAATTCCCATTAAATCAAACCGAAAGCCATCGATGTGATACTCCTTAACCCAATGCAGCAACGACTGCAACATAAATTGCCTGAACATGGGACGTTCACTAGCGGTTTCATTCCCACAAGCAGAAGCATTAGAGAATTCACCCTTACTGTTTTTACGGTAATAATAACCAGGAACAATTTGCTCAAAGGCTGCATTTTCGGTTTGTGCCGTGTGATTATAAACCACATCCATGACAACACGAATCCCGCGCTGATGTAAAGCCTGAATTAATTGCCTAAATTCTTTAATACGATTGGCGGGATCCTGATTATGGGTGGCAAAAGATCCTTCTGGAGTATTATAGTGATAGGGATCATAACCCCAATTATAGGGAGGAATACTATCTACTTCATTACTTGACTTAAAATCAAAAACTGGCAAAAGATGTACATGTGTTATTCCTAAATCAAGCAGATGGTCAAGACCTGTAGATTGTCCAAAAGAATTAACAGTTCCCCTCTCAGTCAGTCCAATATACTTTCGCTTATTTGCAATCCCAGCACTAGCATGTGAAGAAACATCTCTTATATGTAACTCATATATAACAGCAGCCGCATGATTCATCGGAGGCAGTGGACGATCCTTTTCCCATCCTATTGGTATCTCTCGACTTAAATTAATAATGGCTGCATGAGTTCCATTTGGCGACACCGCTATTGCATAGGGATCTGTTATAGGGCTACTCCAAGTTGAAAAAAGTCCAACTTTGTTTTTAACCAAGTAACGATAATAATGAGCTCCCCAATTAGGATCGATCTTAGTATACCAGATCCCTGAATTACCTTTTTCAAGGGCTTTAACCTGAATGGGAATAGTAAGATTATGACCAAAATATTCCACCAAAACGCTGTCAGCGAGTGGTGCCCAAATTTTTAACGTAGCTATTTCATTACTCCAACTAATACCAAGATCGTTGTTGGTATAAACTGGGAAAGATGTGTTTTGTTGAGCCATTCCAGAAGTTGACCAGAGGAAAAATGTAGCCAGAAAAATCTTTATAAAATTTGCCATTGTCAAATATACATTTGAAGTATCTTGAAGCCATCAATTTAAATCCATGTCCGATTTTCAGATCAAAAAAAGTACTAAAGTATACGATGCAGTAATTGTAGGTTCTGGTGCGGGGGGAGGAATGGCGGCTTATGTGCTTGCTAAAGCTGGACTAAAGGTTTGCCTGCTGGAAGCTGGACACCATTATGACCCTCAAAAAAATATTACACAATTAAAAAACCCATGGGATTCACCCAGACGGGGAGCTAGTACAAACTATCGACCTTTTGGAGATTTTGATGCCTGTTATGCTGGCTGGTCAGTAGAAGGAGAGCCCTTCAGCAAGGAAGATGGCACTGAGTTTATGTGGTGGCGCGCTAGAATGTTGGGAGGACGAACTAATCACTGGGGACGCATTTCACTTCGGTTTGGTCCAAAAGATTTTAAAAGAAGAAGTATTGATGGCTTAGGAGATGATTGGCCGATTGGGTATGAGGATATAAAACCCTATTACGATAAAATAGACCAGCTCATAGGAGTTTTTGGGACAAATGAAGGTTTAGAAAATGATCCTGATGGTTACTTTTTACCTCCACCCAAGCCAAGATTGCATGAGTTAATGATTCGAAAAGGTGCAGAACATAGTGGGGTTAAGGTTATCCCATCCAGACTTTCCATCTTAACAAAAGCAATTAAAAATGATGCAGGGCGAGGAGTCTGTTTTTACTGCGGTCAGTGTAACAGAAATTGTAGCTACGCAAAAGCTGACTTTTCATCCACAAATGTTTTGATTTTTCCTGCATTAGCCACCGGAAATGTTGACTTGATTACTAACGCAATGGTAAGGGAAGTTTTGACCAATAAGGAAGGATTGGCAACAGGGGTATCCTATGTCAATAAATTAGAATTGACAGAACACCAGGTACAAGGCCGTGTTGTTATTTTAGGCGCCAGTGCCTGCGAGAGTGCAAGGCTTCTTTTAAATTCAACTTCGACAAGACATCCGAACGGATTGGCAAACAGTAGTAATGTGGTGGGTAAATATTTACATGATTCAACAGGTGCTGCCATGGGTGGCATCTTACCGTCCTTGTTTGGAAGAAAAAGATATAATGAGGATGGCGTTGGAGGGGCTCACATATACTCACCCTGGTGGTTAGACAATAAGAAATTAGATTTCCCAAGAGGTTATCATATAGAATATTGGGGAGGCATGAGTCAGCCCTCTTATGGTTTTAATTGGGGAATCGAAAGTCTTAATGGAAAGTATCTTGTAAAAGGAGTTAAAAAAGAAGCTGGAGGCTACGGTTCGTCCTTGAAAGAGGATTACCGCTATTTCTATGGAAGTGGAGTTGGCATGGCTGGCCGTGGAGAGGCTATCCCACTCTCATCAAATTATTGCGCCATTGATAATCAAAAAGTGGATCGCTTTGGAATACCAGTCTTGAAATTTCATGTAAAATGGAGTGAGCACGAAATCAATCAAGCGAAACACATGAAAGAAACTTTTAAGGAGATCATGCACAATATGGGAGCCATAGTAACCTGGGGAGGAGATGATGGTCCGCACAATAATTGGGGATTAAGCAAACCCGGTGAAATAATTCATGAGGCCGGTACTGTTCGAATGGGGAATGACCCCAAACATTCAGTATTGAATAAATGGAGCCAGGCGCACGATTGTAAAAATTTGTTCTGTGTGGATGGCGGACAATTTGTTTCGCAAGCAGACAAGAATATAACTTGGACAATTCTTGCTCTATCTATGCGCGCTTCAGAGTACATTATTGATCAACTTAAAAAAAATGAACTATAATGGATCGCAGAAAATCACTAAAACTACTTGCTACAGGTGCCGTCGCTTCTCCCCTATTGCTGGATAGTTGTAAAACTCCAACTGAATCAAAAATTGATAGCACTGCAACAGATTTAAACTTAGACAGAAGTCCAGACGAATTACTGCTTGAAAAGAAAATCATAGAACAAGGGAATTTTTTTTCAGCTCATGAAATGAAAACTTTGACGCTACTTGTAGATATTATTATTCCAGCCGATGATGTAAGCGAAAGTGCCAGTAAAGCAGGAGTTCCCGCATTTTTAGATTTCATTGTTCGAGATATGCCCAGCCATCAAATTCCAATGCGAGGAGGATTGCGGTGGCTAGATATGCAATGCATGAAAATCTTTAACCATTCATTTATTGACGCTTCCCCTTCAGAACAACTTTCCATCGTTGATCAAATAGCTTATCCAGAAAAAGCGCCACAATCACTGCAGCAGGGCGTTAGTTTCTTCACCTTATTACGCAATTTAACTGCCACAGGCTTTTATACTTCTGCCTTGGGTGTTAAAGACCTTGGTTACGAAGGAAATCAACCAAATCAATGGAATGGCGTTCCAGATGAGGTTTTAAACGCGTATGGTATTGCGTATACCGATAAAGACCAAAAAGATTGTATACGGTATGATAGTCCAGCGTAGTGCTGCGACATAATTTCTTTAACTTGCCCCTATGATTTCCCCTGCCACCATACAACAGATTATGGCTCGCGCTGATATCACTGACGTGGTAGGAAGCTTCGTAAAACTAAAAAAGCGTGGAACCAATTTATTGGGACTCTGCCCTTTTCACAACGAAAAAACTCCCTCATTTACCGTGTCTCCCTCCAAAGAAATCTATAAATGTTTTGGATGTGGCAAAAGTGGAAATCTGGTGAGTTTTGTGATGGAGCACGAAAAATATAATTACCCTGAAACACTAAAGTGGCTAGCACAGCGCTACCAAATTGAAATAGAAGAAACGCAGCTTAACGATGACCAAAAACAAGCCCTTCAAACTGCTGATAGTTTATTTGCCTTAAATCAATATGCGCAACAGTTCTTTTCTCAACAGCTATTAGAAACAGAGGAAGGCAAAGCAATTGGCTTAAGTTACTTTGAAGAACGAGGGTTCAGCAACAATACCATTCAAAAATTTCAACTAGGATACAGCCCAGAGGCAAAGGATGTTTTTACCCAAGCAGCACTACAGCATCAATTCAATCCTGAACTACTTCTGAAAGCAGGATTAGTTTCCAACCGTTACGACCAATTGCAGGATAATTACCGGGGGCGTGTAATTTTCCCAATCCACAACCACAGCGGTAAGGTGGTAGGATTCGGAGCACGTATTTTAAAGACTTCCGAAAAGGCACCTAAATATATCAATAGCCCAGAGAATGAGATTTATGTAAAAAGTAAAATTTTATATGGATCCTATTTTGCAAAACAGTCAATTGATAAATTAAATGAGTGTCTATTAGTGGAAGGCTACACCGATGTTCTTTCTTTACATCAAGCTGGAATTGAGAACGTGGTAGCATCTGGCGGTACTGCACTTACTATTGATCAATTGCGGTCAATAAAAAAATATACCAAGAATCTTACTATTGTTTATGACGGCGACCAAGCAGGTATAAAAGCTGCTTTACGAGGTCTTGATCTAGCCCTTGAAGAAGGGATGGCCGTTAAACTTGTTTTAATTCCCGATGGAGACGACCCTGATAGTTATGTAAATAAACTGGGGGCCGCTGCATTTCGAGAATTTGTGAACAAAAACAAGAAAGATGTTATTCTTTTTCAACTGGAAGTTGCCTTAAAAGAGGCAGGCACTGATTCAGCCCAAAAAGCTGCAGTAGTCAACAGAATTGCTGAGTCAATATCTAAAATCAACAAAGCAGAGGATTTCACAAAACAGCAAGACTATATAAAAGACTGTGCCGCCATTCTTAAAATTGAAGAAGCGGGGCTCCATCATTTAGTGAATAAGTTTATCCGTGATCGGATTTCACAACAAGAGAAAAAACTCTCATTTGAAGAAGCGAAACTATTTGAAGAGAACGCCAAGCAATCTGCCGCAACCGATTTTGATGACGCTACCTACTCTCTACTTTTTAAAGACGATTTACAGGAAAAAGAGGTAGCAAGAATATTACTTGAATTTGGAAATAGAAGATGGATAAATGATAGCACGGTGGCCGATTTTATTTTTGAGGAGATTGATGAGTCCCTCTTAGAGAATGAACAAGTAAAAGGCTTGTTTCAGGCTTATCGGAATGAAGTTCAAATGGGAAATCCACCTAAAGGTCCACAATCATTCATCCACTATCCTGATCAGCTAATTAGTACATTTGCCGTTTCACTCTTACAATTTCCTCATGAAGAAAGTAGCCGCTGGAGGCAAGATTTTAGCCAAACACAAGGATATCAATCCAGTCTTTTTGAAAAAGAATACGAAGACTTTATCACCACATTAAGTCCCGAAAAGAAAGAAGAACTACTCGATTTTCTGCAGTCAGAGGAAGATAAATCTCCGGAAGCAATTCGTTCAGCTATTCATTATCTAAAGCTTAGGAAAATAAAAAGAATGCTGCTTGAAAATCAAAAAGACCTGGAGAACGAGAGAAATGAAAATGAAATAAAT
>SXWI01000069.1 GCA_005791465.1 Bacteroidota bacterium
ATAGGCTGGTCCAATAAGGATGTATGACGAACCAGTGGTGTCTTAAAAACCTCCCCTACCTGCTTTAAAAACAGATTGGCTTTTATTGGAGCAGGCAACTGCCCAATCAATCCAGCGCCAATTCCACCAAACTTATTATCCAGGGTGATCAGATCGTAGGCCACTTCTTCATAAGGGTGCGTTTTTTTAAGGACGCTGAGCAGGATTGATTCAAGATAAACCGGATAAATCAGCTCCAGTTTCACTTCATGTTCGGTATGCCTGACGCCTTCTGTTCCAACAAATGGGGAAGTTCCTGGACCGGCTTTGAAAGTACCCTCTCCGCTGCTTGAAAAACTACATTCACTGTATTTGCCAATATGACCAGCTCCCGCTTCAAATAATGCAGAGCGAACCTGCTCCACTTGGCCTTGAGGAACAAAAGTGATCATTTTTTTTAAAGTTCCTGACCTAGGCAACAAAACACTGCAATCAGTTAACCCAAGTAGTGCCGCCATTTTACCATTTACCCCATCAATAGTATTGTCCAAGTTGGTGTGGATGGCATAAATAGCAATATTGTTTTTGATAGATTTAATGATCAAATGGCCTGTGACATCGTTAGCATTAATTTGTTTGATTCCACCGAAAATCAATGGATGGTGTGCCACAATCAAATTACATCCCTTCTCGAGCGCCTCATCCAAAATTGAATCGGTTACATCTAAACAACAGAGTACTCCGGTACAAGCACTACTGCCATCCCCCACGAGCAAACCAACATTGTCGTATGACTCTTGTAAAGAGGGCGGTGCCACGGTATCCAGATAATAAGTAATGTCACGGACTAGCATAGTAATTCTATTGTGGTATTTCAAAATACGTGCATTTTGAGCATCTTTGCGGGAACTTTTTTACAACTGAATTGTCTTATAGAATTAACTCAACTAAAATCAATCACAATGAGCATCCAAATTGGTCAAACAGCCCCCGACTTCACCCTATTTGATTCTGACAAGAACCCCTTACAGCTTTCTTCTTTGAAAGGTCAGAACGTGCTACTATTATTTTTTCCGCAATCATTCACTGGAGTTTGCACCAAGGAACTTTGTTCAGTTCGAGATAATATTGCGCTCTACAATGGTTCTAATGCAACTGTACTTGGAATATCTGTTGACTCTGTATTTACACTGGCAAAATTCAAAGAAGGACAACAACTTAATTTTCCACTCCTCAGCGACTTCAACAAAAAAGTATCTGAGCAATACGAAACCATTTATCAGGATTGGATTCTGGATATGAAAGGCGTTTCAAAACGATCCGCATTTTTAATCGATAAAAATGGAACTGTTCAATATGCAGAAGTGCTGGAGAACCCCGGAGAGGTTCCCAATTTTGAAAAAATAAATGAAACATTGAAATCATTAGCATAAACAATCTTGCTTAATTCACTGATCATCAAAGCCCAAGAATCCTGGTTCTTGGGCTTTTGCATTTTATTATAGTCTTTTTTTAATTAAAGAAGTATATTTGAATTGATGTTGAAACCGTTTTTCATATCAGTTGGTCTCTTATTGTTGTCATTTTCTATCCAGGCACAGCAAACTCCTGTAACCCCAGCCGTTGGGACCACAGAGAAGTTGGTAAAGCTGTATCCAAACCCAGCTGTTAGCTATGTTGTATTTGAATTGAAAAATACGGGTCGCAAAGATTTAAGCTTACAGGTCTACAATGGAATACTCGGGAAAAAGATGATAGACACAAAGATTAACCTAGAAAGGATTACGCTCCCTCTCAACGAATTCACGCGAGGTATTTATGTTTATCACCTCGTAGAAAAATCCGGCAAGATTGTTGAATCCGGAAAATTTCAAGTCACTAAATAGTTGCTGCTACAATACCTGAACAATCAGGAATTTGAGGTATTGCGTATTATCCATTTCCCATACAATTGGATGATCTGCTGACTGTGTTTGAAAACAAACCTGTCTTATTTTTCTTCTTGCATCCTTTGCTGCCATTCCGATAATCTCTAAAAATAGTTCAGCTGGAACAAGGTTCGTACAGGAAGAGGTTGCTAGAAATCCCCCTGGCCTTACCAGTTTCATTCCTCTCAAATTAATCTCCTTATACCCTGTAATTGCCTTTTGAATGGTAGCACGACTTTTAGTAAATGCAGGAGGATCCAACATGACTACATCATACTGCTTGCCTTCTTTTGCCCATTGCTTTAAGAGGTCAAAGGCATTAGCTACTTCAAATGAACAACGATCCTGAAGACCATTTAGTCTTGCATTTTCATTGGCTTGCTCAACGGCTGAGGCCGAGATATCCAACCCCAATACAGATTTTGCTCCATAATGGGCCGCGTGTACTTCAAATGTACCGGTATAGGTAAAAGCCCCCAGTACATCGGCATTTTTTACAATAGATCGGATTGCTGTTCTATTATCCTGCTGATCGAGGAAATAACCAGTTTTCTGTCCATTGGCTAGATCAACATAGAACTGCAACCCATTTTCCTTGATAATTATTTTTGTTTCAAAAGGTGCTGTTAAAAATCCCTTTTGTTGAGGGAGCCCCTCTAATTCCCGTACAGGAACATCATTTCGCTCATAAATACCCTTGGGAGAAAAAATTTCCAATAAAGCCTCTACAATAACGGGCTTCCAACGATCAATCCCCAAAGCAAGCGTCTGAATAACAAAATAATCATTGAACTTATCAATGATCAATTGAGGCAATCCATCAGCTTCACCAAATACCAATCTACAATTCTCAGTATACCCTGTCTGTTGGCGATACTGCCAGCAACTTTGGATTTTATTTTTGAAAAAGCCAGCATTAATTTCCTGTCCTTTCTCTCTGGAAAGAATTCGAATTACAATTTGCGATTGGGGATTATAATACCCGCTACCAATCCATTTACTATCGTGTGAAAATACCTCCACTATATCAGCTGGGGCGGGTGAACCCTCTACCCGGTCCACTTCATTCGTAAAAATCCAGGGGTGTCCATTTTGGACACG
>SXWI01000070.1 GCA_005791465.1 Bacteroidota bacterium
AGGGCAACTTGCCTAATTCACGCGCTGCATCAATCTGATCCTCTATTTCAAGCTTTCCTAATTGCAGGTAGGTTTTTTTCTTAAACTCCTCACCGCGGTAACCCGTTCCTGTATTATCTACGCTCACAACAATAAATCCTTTTTGTGCGAGTAATTGATGCCAAGTGCTTACCGCACCAAAACGATTGGCTACCTGTTGTGAACCTGGCCCTCCATAATTACAAAAAAGCACAGGATATTTTTTAGTGGCATCAAATCCAGCTGGTTTCAATAACCATCCATTCAGTGTGTCACCTTTACTATTGGGAATACGAATAAAGTCAGCATTGGCAAAGCCATATTCTTTCATTTTTTCCTGTAGCTTATCATTTGTTCCTAGCTGTGCTAGTAAGCGGGCGGAGATCCCTTTTTTCTTGTCAACCGCCAACTGATATCGGCTTACTTGTTGCGGGGTGTTGATGGTAGAGTAGTAGAGGAAAAACTCACTGAAATTGTCATTGAATACGGCGCGGCTCCATCCCTCGGTAGTGGTTAATGCCGTTGTGTTCTTTCCAGAAAAGTCAGTAACCATAATATTCCGATCCATGGGTCGTGGTGCTGCTACAGTATAATAAACTCGTTTATTTTTTTCGTCAACACCATTAATCTCCGTGATTTCCTGTGTACCCACTGTCAATTGTGATTTTACAGTGCCATCAAAGCTATAGAGGTAAAGATGTCTGTATCCATTCATCTCACTGGTAAATAAAAATTGTTTACCATCTTGTAGAAACCACCAGTCATCATTGATCTCAACAAAATATTTGTTTTTCTCTTCGTATACTAGCCGACTTTTGCCGGTGCTAGCTTCCGTGGCCAAGAGTTTCAAATGGTTCTGGTGTCTGTTCATCCAAAAAACAATCAAGGTGTTGTTGTCCAGTGTCCATTTAATTCTTGGAATGTAGATGTCGCCAGTTTCTGTTTCTGCTTTGACTTTATTTCCGGTTTTTACATCATATAAATAGATCTCTACGGTTGAATTATCATCACCTGCTTTGGGATATTTATATCGATAATCTGAGTTGTGTGAATTATCATAGAAAGTCATGTTGAATTCCTTCACTTTTGACTCATCAAACCGGTAGTAAGCAAGATGTGTGCCATCTTTATTCCAGGCATAGGCTTGTGAAAATTCAAACTCCTCTTCGTAAACCCAATCGCAATTTCCGTTGATAATAAAGTTCCATTTACCATCGGTTGTAACTGGCCTGTTTTGGCCTGTTGCTACCTCATATAGGTATAGATTGTTCTCATATACATAGGATACAAATTCACCGGTTGGGGAAAAAGAGGCATGGATGAATTTTGAATCATTTTGCACAGCAACCGTTCCAAGTGGACCTGTCAATTTTATTAATTGTGTGTCGTTGTTTACCACTTGAAGAAGATGTACTACTGACTTAGAGGACCTTCTGTAAATAGGCTCTGTTTTTGTCTTGACAAGCCATAATCCAGACTTAGATGGACATGATACCACATCGTCAGGACGTAAAATGGATTTTCCGGTTTGATCCTTATATCGACTCCATTGCCAGGCTGGTTCTTTTGTGCTAGTATCAAAACGAGCATTCACAAACTCACCACGGAATGTTCCTTTTTTATACAGGTCTTCCAAAGTGATCAGTCGAGATTGAGTCAGTGATAGCAGAGGAGCACAAAGTAGTGCAAGGAGTAAAACACGCATACATTTCTATTTAGATAGTAAATGTATAAAAAAAGACG
This sequence comes from Bacteroidota bacterium, assembly GCA_005791465.1. Classification (GTDB taxonomy): domain Bacteria; phylum Bacteroidota; class Bacteroidia; order Chitinophagales; family Chitinophagaceae; genus JJ008. The sequence goes on from SXWI01000070.1 coordinate 1,762, forward strand.
GCCTTTAGGGGGCCGTCTTTAAACTCTTTGATGAGCGGGGATTATTTCTTTTCAGCCATATCAGGCATCGCCTCCACTTTGTAGGCACCAGCATCTAATTTGACCTTGGTTTCAGAGAAGGCCTTCAGTGTTGCCTGGATATCTTCATCGTTATGGATTGCGGAGGGAATCAACCGATAAATGATATGCCCTTTAGGTATAACAGGGTAGACAACGATAGAGCAGAAAATACCATAGTTTTCCCTTAAGTCCATAACCATAGCTGTTGCTTCCTCTATACCCCCTTTCATATAAACTGGAGTAACCACCGAGTCTGTTTTGCCAATATCGAATCCACGTTCTTTTAATCCTTGTTGAAGTTTACGCGCATTACCCCAGAGCTTGGCTTTATATTCAGGATGATTACGTAATAACTCTAAACGTTTCAGATTGCCCACCACTAGTGGCATGGGTAAACTCTTGGCAAAAATTTGAGAACGAATATTGTAACGTATAAAGTCCATGATCACTTTATCCCCAGCCACAAAAGCCCCTATGCTAGCCATGGATTTGGCAAACGTCGAAAAATAAATATCAATTTTATCCTGTATTCCTTGCTCTTCTCCGGCACCTGCTCCTGTTTTCCCAAGAGTTCCAAATCCGTGTGCATCGTCCACTAGTAGGCGGAATTGATACTTGTCTTTCAATGCAGCAATTTCTTTTAGTTTTCCTTGATCACCAGCCATTCCAAAAACACCTTCTGTAATAACAAGGATACCTCCTGCCTTTTGCTTTTCTACTAGTGCAGTGGCTCTTTGTAATTGTTTTTCACAGTCCTCTACATCATTGTGCTTAAATACATATCTATGTCCGGGGTGCATACGTAGTCCATCGATGATGCAAGCATGACTCTCCGCATCGTATACGATTATGTCATGACGGCCACATAGTACATCAATCACACTGAGCATACCCTGATAGCCAAAATTCAGCAAGACTGCATCCTCTTTCATCTCAAATGCCGCTAATTCTGCTTCTAGTCTTTCATGATGATTGCTATTCCCACTCATCATGCGGGCTCCCATCGGGTAGGCAAGTCCATATTCACGTGCACCATCGGCATCCGCTTTTCTAACTTCTGGATGATTAGCAAGACCGAGATAGTTATTGAGACTCCATACTATCATGTCCTTGCCACGAAACTTCATCCGGCTACTAATCTCTCCCTCCAGTTTTGGAAATGCAAAGTATCCATGGGCACGCTCTCGGTGTTGACCCAGAGGACCCGCGTTCTTCATTAGTTTCTCAAATAAATCGGCCATACGCTGGTTTTGTTAGGTTATTTTCAGCTGCAAAATTACAATTTTTACTCTTTATTTCCCAGTGAGTCGGGTTGCTAAAATCCCTTTTTGATTGCTGCGGGGGAAACGGGGGTTCCTTTCACAAATCGTTCCATCCACTCCAATTGCTCGGCCAACACGTGCAATAAATTTTCCTTGCCAGTATATCCATGTGATTCATAAGGCAGGGTAATATAGCGGGCGGTTCCCCCATGTCCTTTGATTGCATTGTACATACGTTCGCTTTGTATGGGGAAAGTACCTGTGTTATTGTCCAATTCTCCGTGAATCAGCAAAATGGGTGTTTTAATTTGATTGGCATAGCTAAAGGGACTCATTTTGTTATATAATTCGGATGCTTGCCAATAGGTTCTATCCTCGTTTTGAAATCCAAAG